>JAVBUI010000140.1:0-7518 GCA_031555495.1 Victivallaceae bacterium
CTTCGACAACGTCCGCCACACTTTGCTCCTGATCGTCTGTGCGCGGGTTGATGAATTCAAGACCGAACGCGCCGCCTACGACGACGCCGTCCGGCGGCTCGGCGAGCTCGAGACAATGCTCAAGAAGCCGTTGGTGTTGCCGCCTGAGCCGGAGCGGCGCGATCAACCCGGCCGCCTCACTCCCAATATGTCGCGCGAAGATTATTGCCGGATGGTTGAAAAGGCCCGCGCCGCGATCCACGCCGGGGAGATCATTCAGGTGGTGCCGTCCCAGAAGTTCACCGCGCCCCTCGAGTCCTCGCCGTTTTCGCTCTACCGGGCGCTCCGGATGATCAATCCCTCGCCCTACACCTTCTTCCTCCGCATCGGCGAACGGACGCTGGTCGGATCTTCGCCGGAGACGATGGTCAAACTTGAGCGCGGCCGTTCGTCGCTCCGCCCGATCGCCGGGACCCGCAAGCGCGGCGCGACTCCAGGGCGCGACCGGGAGCTCGCCGACGAGCTCCTCGGCGACGAAAAGGAGCGCGCCGAGCACCTGATGCTGGTCGATCTCGGGCGCAACGACCTCGGACGGACCGCCCGCCCCGGCAGCGTTCAGGTGAAGCACTTCATGACCGTCGAGCGCTATTCGCATGTGATGCATCTGGTGAGCGACGTCGATGCCGAGCTCGACGAGAAATTCGACGCCTTTGACCTTCTCGCCGGAACCTTCCCCGCCGGGACGCTCTCCGGGGCGCCCAAGGTGCGGGCGATGGAGATCATCCACGAGCTCGAACCCGAGCCGCGCGGAGTTTACGGCGGCGGAGTCGGGTATTTCAGCTACACCGGGAACCTCGATCTCGCGATTACGATCCGGACCATCGAGATCCGCAACAACGAACTCTCGATCCAGGTCGGGGCGGGGGTGGTTTTCGACTCCGTTCCCGAAAAAGAGTATGAGGAAACCATCAACAAGGCGACGGCGATGTTTGAAGCGATCCGCCGCGCCGGAAATCTGCGGGGATGATCTATGATTTTCGTACTTGACAATTACGACTCCTTTACCTATAATCTCGTCCACTTGCTCTACTCCCTTTCGCCCGGCGTCGAAGTCCGGCGCAACCGCGAAATCAGCGTCGGCGAAGTCCTTGCGATGCGGCCCGAAGCGATCGTTCTTTCTCCCGGCCCCGGCCGCCCGGAGAGTGCCGGGATCATGCTCGAGTTGATCAAGGCCGCGGCGGGGAAAATTCCGCTCCTCGGCGTCTGCCTCGGACATCAGGCGATCGGCCTCGCCTTCGGCGGCAAGGTGATTGGGGCCAAAGAAATCATGCACGGCAAAGTTTCCGAAATCAGCCACGACGGGCGCGGCCTTTTCACCGGCATCGGCGAAGCGCCGTTCCGGGCGGTGCGTTATCATTCGCTGGCGGTTGAAGAGGAGAGCCTGCCCGCCGCACTCGAAATCACCAGCCGTGCGCCGGACGGCGAAATCATGGGCCTGCGCCACCGCGAACTGCTGGTCGAGGGCATTCAATACCATCCCGAATCGATCATGAGCATCAGCGGCAAGCGCCAGCTCGCCAACTTCGTCGCGATGGCGCGCGAGAGGAGGCTCCGCCATGCTTGACCTTCTCAAAAAGGTGCTCGACGGCAAAGACCTCGGCGAGCGCGAAATGGAGCGCCTGATGCTCGACTTCATCGGTGGCGAAGTTCCGCACAGCCGCCTGGGGGCTATGCTCGCCGCGCTGCGGATGAAGGGCGAATCGCTCTCGGAGCTCGTCGGCGCGGCGCGGATGCTCCGGCGGCGCTCGAATTTCATCGATTGCGGCGTCCGCGACGTGGTCGACGTGGTCGGGACCGGCGGCGACGGGGGGATCAGTTTCAATATTTCAACCACTTCAAGCTTCGTCGCCGCCGGAGCCGGGGTGACGGTCGCCAAGCACGGCAACCGGGCGGTTTCGGGCAAATGCGGCGCGGCCGATGTGCTCGCGGAGCTCGGTTTCAATCTCCAGGCCGAACCGGAGAAGATGGAGCATGCGATCAAATCGCACGGCATCGGCTTTCTCTTCGCCCCCCGGATGCATCCGGTGCTGGGCGCGGTTTCGGTACTGCGCCGCGAGCTCGGGGTGCGGACGATTTTCAACATGCTCGGCCCCTTATGCAATCCCGCCGGAGCGACCGGATTCGTGCTCGGCGTCTACGATACGGCTCTTACCGAGCTCTTCGCCGAAGCGCTGCGCGCGCTCGGCGCCAAACGCGCGCTGGTGGTCGCCGCCCACGACGGACTCGACGAAATCAGCTGCGGCTCGCCGACCCGGGTGGCGGAGCTCAAAGACGGCATGATCAAGAGCTACGACCTTTATCCCGAACTGCTGCTCGAAGCAACTTACCCCCTCTCCTCGGTCGGCGGCGGCGAGCCCGGCGTCAACGCCTCGATTCTGCTTTCTGTGCTCGAAGGGCGCGACCGGGGCGCGGCGCGCGCGGTGGTTCTCCTCAACGCCGGGGCGGCGATTTATGTCGCAGGATTGGCCCCTGATCTCCGTGCCGGAATCGCGGCGGCGGCGGAGTCGATCGACTCCGGCCGGGCGCTGGAGAAACTGCGGATCCTGATCGGGGAGAGCAACCGATGAACGATATTTTGTCCAGAATCGTCGCCGCCAAAAAGCCGCAGCTCGAAGCGGCCAAACTGAAAACGCCCGCCTCTTTGCTGCGGAGCCGGATTGAAGCGATGGGACCCGCACGCGACTTCGCCGGAGCGTTCCGGCGGCCTGGCGTCCGGGTGATCGCCGAGCTCAAGAAGGCATCACCCTCGAAGGGGCTGATCCGGGAAAATTTCCCGGTCGCGGAGCTGGCCCGTGAAGTGATCGCGGGCGGCGCGGCGGCGCTTTCGATCTTGACCGAGGAGAATTTCTTCCTCGGCAGTCTTGAAAATCTTGAAAAGGTAGCGGCGTTTTCAACCGTTCCCCTGCTGCGGAAGGATTTTATTTTTGACCCTTATCAATTGCTCGAAGTCCGCGCGGCGGGCGCCGACGCGGTACTGCTGATCGCGGCGATGCTCGACCCGGACACGCTGCGTTTCCTGGCCGAAGAGGCGCACCGATTGGGTCTTGCCGTGCTCGGCGAGGCGCATGACCGCGAGGAATTGCGGCGTTTGATCGATTCTCCGGTCGACCTGGTCGGGGTCAACGCCCGTTCGCTCAGGACCTTCAAAACCAGTCTCGAATTGAGTGCGGAGTTGATCGCCGAAGTTCCGGCGGACCGGCTCCCGATCGCCGAGAGCGCGATTACGAACCGCGCCGATCTCGAACGGCTCCGCGCCGCCGGAGCAGCGGGATTCCTGATCGGCGAGAGCCTGATGCGCGCCGCCGATCCTCAACAAAAACTCCGGGAGTTCGTTGATGAAAATTAAAGTTTGCGGCCTGACCAATCTCGAAGACGCGCTCGCCGCCTACCGGCACGGCGCTTCGGCGCTTGGCTTCGTCTGCGTCGCTTCGAGCGTCCGCTTCGTCCCGCCGGAACGGCTGAAGGCGATTTGCGGCGCTTTGCCGGAGGGCTGCTGCAAAGTCGGCGTTTTTGCCGACGCGCCGCTCGAGTCGATCCGCGAAACGGCGGCGGCGTGCCGCCTCGACGTGATCCAGCTCCACGGCCGCGAAACGGCGGAATTTGCGAAGATGATCGACTTTGCGCGGGTCTGGAAGGCGGTTCACTTGCGTTCCGCCGCCGAGGTCGAAGCATTCCGGCATTTTCCCGCCGAACTCCTGCTGCTCGACGGCGCTTCGGGGGGAGGGGGCCAGGTCTGCGACTGGACGTTTGCGCGCCAGATGGCGATGCTCCGCCCGGTCGCGCTGGCCGGCGGAATCTCGCTCGAAAACGCGGCGGCGGCCATCGCCGCGGCCGGGCCGGAATGGCTCGACCTTTCGGGTTCGCTCGAACGCGCTTCCGGTCTCAAATGTCACCACAAAATCAACTTATTTCTGGAGGAATACAAATGAACTCTCACTATGGAATCTACGGCGGCCAGTACGTCGCCGAAACGCTGATGGAGGCGTTGATCGAACTCGAAGCCGCTTATCTTGAAGCGAGGAACGATCCGTCGTTCCAATCGGAGCTAGACGAATTGCTGCGCGATTACATCGGGCGCGAGTCGCCGCTTTATCACGCCAAACGCCTCTCGGAATACGCCGGGGGCGCGCAAATTTACCTCAAGCGCGAGGACCTCAATCACACCGGGGCGCACAAAGTCAACAACACCATCGGACAGGTGCTGCTGGCGAAAAGGATGAACAAAAAACGCCTGATCGCCGAAACCGGAGCCGGGATGCACGGCGTGGCGACGGCGACCGCGGCGGCGCTCTTCGGCTTCCCCTGCGAGGTCTACATGGGAGCGGTCGACATCGCGCGGCAGTCGGCCAACGTCGAACGGATGAAAGCGCTGGGAGCGAAGGTGATTTCGGTCGAATCCGGCTCAGGCACGCTGAAGGACGCGATGAATGAAGCGATCCGCGACTGGGCGGCGGACCCGGAGGATACCTTCTACGTCATCGGGACAGTGGCTGGGCCGCATCCTTATCCCGCGATGGTGCGCGATTTCCAGTCGGTGATCGGGATCGAGGCGCGGCGGCAGATACTCGGGAAGACCGGAAGGCTCCCGGATGAAGTGATCGCCTGTGTCGGGGGAGGGAGCAACGCGATGGGGATCTTCGCCGGATTCATCGACGACGCGGGGGTAAAGCTCACCGGCGTTGAAGCGGCGGGCGACGGTATCGCGACGGGCCGCCACGCGGCAAGCATCGGCGGCGGGCGGGTCGGGGTGCTTCATGGTTCGAAGAGCTACCTTCTGCAGGACAAGGACGGGCAAATCCTTGAAACGCATTCGGTTTCGGCCGGACTCGACTATCCGGGGGTGGGGCCGGAGCATTGTATGCTCGCCGACACCGGGCGCGCGAACTATCCCGCAATCGACGACCGCGAGGCGGTGGAGGCCTTCGGATTGCTCTCGAAACTCGAGGGAATTATTCCCGCTTTGGAGTCGTCGCACGCGGTGGCCCAGGCTGTTAAGGCGGCGAAGGAATACGGTCGCGACGGTATTATTATCGTCAATCTCTCCGGACGCGGCGACAAGGATATGGAAAGCGTGAAATTGTTTTTAAACAAAAACTAAGGTAATAGGATCATGAACAACAGATTTGAACAAATATTCGAGCGCTGCCGTGCGGAAAAACGCAAAGCCCTGGCCGTCTTCGCCAGCTGCGGCTGCCCGACCATGGCGGAGAGTGAAATGCTGATCGAAGAGGCTATCAAGTCGGGCGCGGACATTATCGAACTCGGCGTGCCCTTTTCCGACCCGATGGCCGACGGCAAGGTAATTCAGGAGGCTTCGCAGGTCGCTTTGGCCAATGGCGCGAATTTAACGAAAATCCTTGAAATGGCCGGGCGGCTCCGGGCGAAGCATCCGGAAACGGGACTGGTCCTTTTCAGTTATTTCAACGTGCTCCTGAGCTACGGACTCGAACGCGCCGCCGCCGAAATGGCGGCGCGGGGCGTCGACGGCGTACTGGCGGTCGATCTGCCGCTCGAGGAGCGGGGTGAATTGAGCAAAATTTGTGACCGTGCCGGATTGAGCCTGATTCCGCTGGTGTCCCCTTCGACCCCGCCGGAACGGGCGGCCGCAATCGTCGCCGGGGCGACCGGCTTCATCTACTGCGTCACCGTCCGCGGCGTCACCGGCGAACGCGGCGAACTCCCGGCGGAGCTCCGTCAACGGCTGTCGCTTCTCCGCAAACAAAGTCCGGTGCCGGTCCTCGCCGGATTCGGCATCGCCGACGGAGCCTCGGCCCGCGCCGCGGGCGCGGGAGCCGACGGCGTGGTGGTCGGGTCGGCGCTGGTCAGGATCTGCAATTCGGCGCTTTCGCAGGAGGAAAAACAAAAAACGCTCGGAAGTCTGGTCACGGAGCTTGCGGATTCCTTGAAAATGCTCGAATAGCCACTATCGTATGCTATCTTGATATAGAAAGGGCGGGAGAATGCAAAAAATCATTTGCTGGGGTTTGCTCGGCTGCGGCCGGATCGCCGAGGCCTTTGTCAACGCCGCGCGTTTTTGTCCCGACGGCCGCGTGGCCGCCGTCGGCGGGCGCGACGCGGAACGGACGCGCGCTTTCGCCGCCCGGCATGGAATCGGACGCGCGGGCTCTTATGCCGATGTGCTCGCAGACCCGGAAGTCGATGCGGTCTACATCTGCATGGTGCACCATGAGCACGTCGAATGGTCGCTTCGCGCCCTCGAAGCCGGCAAGGCGGTCTTGTGCGAAAAGCCCGCCGCGCTCGACCCGGATTCGATGGCGCAAGTCGCCGCGCTGGCGGCGGCGAAGGGCTTGCTCTTCCAGGAAGCTTTCATGTACCGTTTCCATCCGCAGACGGCGGCCTTGACGGCGCTGCTGGCGGAGAATCCGGTCGGCGAAATTCTCCAGCTGGACGCGTCCTTCGGTTTCCGTTCGGAATACGACCCCGCTTCGCGCCTCTACCGGGCGGATTGGGCGGGGGGAGCGATTTACGACATCGGCGTTTACCCGGCAAGCTTCGCAAGTTTGATCGCGGGCGGCCTCGAGCCGGAAGTCGTCGCCGGAAGCCGGGTGATCCGGCACGGCGTCGACGTCCGCGCCGCCGCAGTACTGCGCTTCGAATCGGGCCTCCTGGCCCAGCTTTCGTGCGCCTGCGATTGTACCTTGCCCTCCAACGTGGTGATCCGTGGCTCCGCAGGCTCGATAGAACTCACAAATCCGTGGGTTTGCTCGCGCGGCGAGCCCGAGCCGGGTTTGATTCTCCTCCGCCGCGACGGCAAAGAGGAGCGGTTGGAAATCCCCGCTCCCCTTAACTCCTACAGCTGCCAGCAAACCGCTTTCGCCGAAGGCTGGCGGAACGGCCGCCGCCGCCTCGCCGCCCCCGCCGTCACCCCGGAAGAGAGTTGCGCGATCATCCGCACCGTCAAGCAGTGGTTCGAGGTTTGATCCCATAGGAGGGAGCAAGGCAACCGTGAACACCAAAAAGAGAAACTGGTACGATTTCATTCTGTTGCCGTTGGCTTTTCTGCATGCGATTTTGCTGTTGTTTCTGCTGCTTTTGCTGCCGTTTACTCTGTCGCAGGTGTTGCAGGGCTTGCTCGGCGAAGGACGCGGGAAGGTGATCGAAGTCAGGGTGCCGTCGAAAGGGGGAGCGTTCCTGATTTTTGAGAGCGGGAAGACATTCGCGCTGGGGCTGGGAAATCAGGTCGCGATCCGGCCGGGGCGAATATTTGAAAAGCCCAAATATACCTTGAAGTACCTCGTCGATGGAATCAATACCGTGGAGCCGGATCAATTGCTTGAGAAAATTTTTCCCTTTTCGTATCGCGGATACGTCAAAACCACCCTGGCCGCAATCCTGTCGATTCTATTTATTTTCGGTGTCGCTTTCGGAGGGCTCTATCGGAAAACAACATGGGAATTCGTCCATTCGACCCTTAAAACCGAAATCGCGAAAACCGGCGACCGCCCCCGATATGACGTC
>JAVBUI010000395.1:0-12851 GCA_031555495.1 Victivallaceae bacterium
GCGCTCCACGCGAGCGAAGCTAAGCAAGCGTAGCGCAGCGCTCCCCCTGAGGTGGGCGGAGCCCACTCAATCCTGCGAAAGCGAGGTCGGCAGCCAAGGCACGAAGTGACTGGCGAACGACATCGAGCGACGCAGTGGAACGGTCGCTCCGGCCGGGCGGCCTCCGCTCGGGCCGGGCTCAGGGCGGAACTGCGTTCCGCCTCCGTGAGCTGGGCTGCGCCCGGGCGAAGTCGGTGAGGTTTCACCTCACACTCCACAAGAGGGCTTCGCGCCCTCTTGACTCTGCGCCAGGGCACTGCCCTGGACCAAGGCTCTTAATTATATACAGTACTGGACACATTCATGAAATCGACCCGCATCATCATCTGTGGCTTCGGTCAGATCGGCCGGATGCTCCACAGTCACTTCGCCAAAGTCCCCGGCTTCACCGTCGTCGGGCTCATCGACCGCCATCCCGAGAGATGCCCCGACATTCCCGTCTGTCGCAACGTATCCGAACTCGGCATCCCCGCCGACATCGCCGTCGTCACCACCGTTTCCAGCGCCGACGCCACCGCCGAAACCATGGTCCAACTCCTCGATGCCGGACTCCCCGTCGTCACCACCTGCGAAGAACTCTTCTACCCCTTTGTCCGCCACGCCGCCGCAGCCAGAAAAATCGACTATGCCGCCAAAGCCAACAGCCTCCCCGCCGTCGCCACCGGCATCAATCCCGGTTTCATGATGGACCTCCTCCCCGTCATGCTCTCCGGCGCCACCACCGAAATCACCCGGATCGAAATCGAACGCATCCAGGACGCATCGCCCCGCCGCATGCAATTTCAGAAAAAAGTCGGCGCGGGACTCGACCTCGATGAATTCCATAAACGCGAAAAATCAGGCGAAATGCGCCACGTCGGCCTCCCCGAATCGGTCGACTTCCTCGGCGCCGCCTTCGGCTGGGACCTCGCGGAAGTCACCGAATCGATCGAGCCCGTCATCGCCGAAGCCGACCTCGCCATCCCCGGCGCGATTCCGGTCACGAAAGGGCAGGCGCGCGGCGTCCGCCAGGTCGGCGTCGGCCGCCTCGCCGACGGACGCGAAGTCATCCGCCTCGACTTCGTCGCCGCCATCGGCGAATCCGACCCGCGCGACCGCGTGGTCATTCATGGCAACCCGGTGATCGACAGCACCATCCGGGGCGGCGTCAACGGCGACCGCGGCACCTGCGCGGTGGTGGCCAGTACGGTCAAACGGCTGCTCAATTCCAAACGGACCGGCTTTCTCACCATGCTGGAACTGCCGACCGCATCGGGAGGGATCGTCAAGTAATGAATTTCCCGCTCGCCATGTGCACGCGTTACGGACGGCTCGGAGCGTCGAGCCGTCTGCGTTTTCATTGCTACGCGGACGCGCTGCGCGAGGCGGGATACCGGGTCGCGATCGACTCCTTTTATCCCAACGAATACTTGAGGAAGCTCTATGCCGGCAAAGGGGCGAGCCGCCGCCTTGCTTTGAATGCGCTGGCGGGACGGTTTTTCCGCTCCTTCGCCCTGCCGGAACGGCTGATCGTCGAATATGAATTGCTGCCTTTCGTCCCGTACGGAATCGAAAAGCTCTTCCTCTCACGCCGCCGTTACGTGCTCAATTTCGACGACAACGTCTGGGAAAAGTATGCGAAGTCTCCCTTGATGCGCGGAAAATACGACCGCCTCGCCGCAGGCGCGGCGGGGGTGATCGCCGCCAATGCTTTCCTGCGCGAAAAAGCGGCGGCGTTCAACTCGAATGTAATCGAAATTCCGACCGCGGTCGAGCTTGCCGATTACCGGGTCGACCTTCCCAAACGCCCCGGCTTCGCACTCTGCTGGATCGGGACGCCGATGACCTATTTTTATCTGGAACGGATCGCGGACACCTTGCGGGCAATGGCGAAAAAAGTCGATTTTACTTTGGTGGTGATCGCCCGCAAATCGCTCGAATCGCGCCGGATCGCCGGGATCAAACAGGAGTTCCTCGACTGGAGCGAGGAGAGCGAAACGGTTGAAATCGCCCGTTGCCACGCGGGAATCATGCCGCTTGCCGACGATGATTTTTCGCGCGGCAAGTCGGCGTATAAATTGATCCAGTGCCTCGCCGCCGGGCTGCCGGTGATCGCGAGCCCGGTCGGGGAAAATTGCCGGGTGGTCAATGACGGCTGCGGTTTCCTGGCTCACGATACGGCCGGGTGGTGCGGAGCGTTGGCGAAGCTCGCCGAACCGGAGACGTATCGCCGGTTGGCGGGAGGGGCGAAGGAGCGGGCGCGCGATTATTCGCTTGAGGTGCAGCGGCCGCGTTATGTGGAATTTGTCAAAGCGTGTTTCGGGGACGACTGAGGGATGAAGATTCTGATTTACAACATCGCTTACGGCACGGGAAGTCCGGGGGCGGAGTACAAACGGCTGCTGACGGGGCACCGCTATTTGACGGCTCCCAAACGGCCGTTCCGCAAAATCGTCGGGATGATCGGCGCGCTCCAACCGGATGTGGTGGGGCTGCTGGAGGCGGATCTGGGGAGTTTCCGGACGCGCGGGGTCGACCATGCGGCAACGCTGGCGGACGAACTCGACTTGAATTCGCACTCCAAACTGAAATACAGCCCGGGCTCGGCGTTCGCCAGATTGCCGTATTGGAAGCATCAGGGGAACGCGCTGCTGACGCGGGGAGGGGATTGCGAGTACGCGGTCGATTTCTTTCCGCGAGGGACGAAGAAACTGATTTTGCACGGGGTCGTGGACGGGGTGCGGATTTACCTCGTGCATCTGGCGTTGACGCGGTCGATCAGGAAGATCCAGCTGGATTATCTGGCGAATCTGATGGAGCCGGGGGTGCCGACGGTGGTGGCGGGGGATTTCAATACCTTTGGCGGGGTGCGTGAGTTGGGTGGATTTTTTGCAAAGACGGGATTCCGGAGCGCGAATGGGGCGAACCGGGCGACGTATCCCGCCTGGGCGCCGCAGAAGGAGCTGGATTACGTGCTGCTGTCGCCGGAGCTGGAGCTGACGGGATTCGACGTGCCGAAGGTGCGGTTCTCGGATCATCTGCCATTGCTGGCGGAGGTGGAGACCAGATAGGGAGCGGAGCGCGTAAGCGCGGAGCGACGGGTCCAGGGCCGCGAGGCCCTGGCGGGATTCCAAAGGCGAGGAGCCTTTGGCGGAGTGTGAGGCGGAGCCTCGCCGTCGCCGGGCAAGCTCCCAACTCAAGATGCGGAACGCAGTTCCGCCGCTGAGCCCGGTCCGAGCGAGGCCGCCAGGCCGGAGCGACCGTTCTCCCCGGGACACACTGCGCGTTGATTATTTTTGCAGGCAAGACGGGCTTGGATGGAGTCGCTCCGCCTTACGGCTTCGCTTCCACTGCCGCCTGGCCGGGGAACGCGAAGCGACCGGGCCGCTCCCGCCTTGGTCTGCGGCACGCGGTGACAATATCTCCGGAAAAGCGGTTCCGGCGGTGGATTTTTCGTCGAATCGGTATTAAATTACTTTTTGAGTCAATTTTAAAATGTTTTTGCATCGTCCGGGAGCTAAAATGAAGCGATTTGTCGATGATCTCATTGTCCGTTATCCGGTTATGGCCGGAATCAGGCCGCAGATGGAAACGGCGATCGGGCAACTGATCGCGTGTTTCGAACGCGGCAACACCCTTTTCTGCTGCGGTAACGGCGGCAGCGGTTCCGACGCGGACCATATCGCCGGGGAATTCCTGAAAGGCTTCATTCTCCGCCGGGAATTGGCTGAGGAAGAGCAATCGAAATACGAAAAACATTTCGGAGCCGACGGCCGGGCGCTGGCGGGGCAACTCCAGCGGGGACTGCGCTGCATTTCGCTGTTGTCGCATCCGGGCTTCATCACCGCTTTCTGCAACGACGTCAATCCCGACCTGATTTACGCGCAGCAGCTTTACGCGCTGGCGCGGCCGGGGGATATGATCCTCGGAATTTCCGCCTCGGGCAACGCTGTCAACGTGGGGCAGGCGTTCCGGGTGGCCAAAATGGGCGGGATCGGCTCGATCCTGCTGACCGGGGCGAAGAACGGCAAATGCGTGGCGCTGGCTGATTTGACGGTGCCGGTGCCGGAGATGGAAACCTTTAAGATTCAGGAGCTTCATCTGCCGTTTTACCATACTTTGTGCATGGCGGTGGAGGACCACTGTTTCGGGGGCGCGGAATGAGCGCTCCTTTGCGCCACCTGGCGATCATCATGGACGGCAACGGCCGCTGGGCGGAGGCTCGCGGTATGTCGCGTGGCGAAGGGCACCGGCGCGGGGCCGACGCGGTCGACGCGGCGACGAAGAGCGCGATCAAGCAGGGGATCAAGTACCTGACGCTGTATGCGTTCAGTACGGAGAACTGGAAGCGCTCGAAGCTGGAAGTTTCGACGCTGATGCTGTTGCTCGAGCAATTTCTGGATGAAAAGCTTTCGGAACTGGCGAAGGAGGGGATCAGGCTCAATATGATCGGCCGGATGGAGGGGCTGCCGGGTTCGGTGCAGCGGAAGTTGCAAAAGGCGATGGACGCGACGGCGGGGAACGACCGGCTTGTGTTGACGCTGGCGTTGAATTACGGCGGCCGCCCGGAGATTGCGGACGCGGCGAAGCGTTTGGCGGAAGATGTGGCGGCAGGATTGGTGAAGCCGGGCAAGGTGGATGAGGCGTTGTTTGCGAAGTACTTATATGATCCGGAGTTGCCGGATGTGGATTTGCTGATCCGGACGAGCGGGGAGTTGCGCTTGAGCAATTTTCTGTTGTGGCAGATTGCGTATGCGGAGCTTTATGTGACGGATGTGCTGTGGCCGGATTTTGATGAGGCGGAGATGGAGAAAGCGCTGATGGCCTACGGACAGCGCGACCGACGCTTCGGTGCCCGAAAAAAATAAAAAAAATAAAAAAAGCGCAAAGCGCTAATCCCGCCCAGCGGTCGGCTGGTCGCAGTCCAGCGCGCGAACAGCGCTGGTCGCTCCGGCTCCACCGGAGCGAAGCTAAGCGTAGCGCTCCCCCCAATGTGGGCGGAGCCCACTCGATCCTGCGAAAGCGAGGTCGGCAGCCGCGGCACGAAGTGCCCGGCGAACGGCATCGAGCGAAGCAGTGGGGATATTTTTGTTACGATACGTATTGCATAACGAAAGGCAGAACACATGTTGAAGATGCGGGCAATCAGTTTCCCGGTCCTGCTGGCGATATTCGCCGCCGTCATTTTCTGGAAAGACGGCGGGCCATTCCTCTTTATGGTGCTCGCCCCACTGATGATGTTCGCCATGACCCTTGAGCTCGGACGCATGCTCAAGGCGTCGAATTTTCCGCTGTTTCCCAAAGTGACGGCGATTGTCGTCGGAACCGCGTTTCTGCTGTTGATGCTCTCGCGTCTCTGGCCGCAGCTGCCGGGCTCCGAATTCTGGCGCGCCGTCTCCTCACTCGGCGCCCTCGCACTGCTCCTGGTCCCCTTCGCTGTCTGGCTCTCGATGCTTTTCCTCCGCGACCGGCTTGGATTCCTGCTCAAAACTCTGGGCAGTTTCGGACTTGCCCTCATGGTCAGCGCTCCCTTCCTTTTTCTGGTGCTGATCTATTTTCATACCGTCCGCTACCAGCACGTGGGCCCGATCCACCTCCTGTTCCTGGTGCTGGTGACGAAATCGATGGATACCGGCGGCTATATCGCCGGAATGCTCTCGGCGCGTTACCTTCCCGGCGGCAACCACAAAATCTGGCCCTCGGTCAGTCCCAAGAAATCATGGGAAGGCCTCGCCGGAGGAATCGCGCTGTCTCTCGGAGTCGCCTTTGCCCTGCGCGCGGCGGACTGGGCCCCGACTGGCTACGGCACCGGCTGGTTTATCCTTGCCGCCGTGGTGCTGGCGATCGGCAGCTTCTTCGGGGACTTGACCGAATCGGCGGTCAAGCGAGCTACGAACGTCAAGGACTCGGCAGGCTATATCCCCGGCATGGGAGGAGTCTTTGACGTATTGGATAGCTTTATTTATAATGGTTTGCTGTTTACGATCCTGTTGCAGATCAGAATGTAACAGAAATGACGGCAAAGTGACGGCAAAGTGACCGTTACGAAAAAACGAGGTTGAACATGACGATGGAAAGCAGGATTTTGCGGATGCTCAAGGAGAACGCGAGAATCTCCTACTCTGAAATGGCCGACCGGCTCAACATGCCGGAAGACGCGGTGCGGGAAAAGGTCGCGGAGCTTGAGGCGGGCCAGATCATTCAGGGATACACCGCGGTGATCAATGAAGAGCTGACCGAAGACAGCAAAGTCCGGGCTTTGATCGAAGTGCGGGTGACGCCGCGCCGCGACGGCGGTTTCGACGAAGTCGCGCGGCGCATTGCGCGGTTCGACGAGGTCGTCCGGCTGTACCTGGTTTCGGGAGGGTACGATCTCTTGCTGGAAGTCGAGGGCGACTCGCTCCAGGAGGTTGCGTCGTTCGTTTCGGCGAAGCTCGCGACGATTGACGGCGTGCTTTCCACTGCGACCTCGTTTCAGTTGAAAAAATATAAGGAATCCGGCAAGTTGATGCTGGAGGAAGAAGAATATGAAAGACTCAAAGTCTGTCCGTAAGAGTTTTGTCGCGGACCATATCAAGTCATTGCCGAAGAGCGGCATACGGGAGTTTTTCGATCTCGTCAGCACGATGGAGAACGTGGTTTCCCTCGGCGTCGGCGAGCCCGATTTTGTAACGCCGTGGGGCATCCGGGAGAGCGCGATTTTTTCGTTGGAGAAGGGGCGGACAAGCTATACCTCCAATCTCGGCACGATTGCGCTGCGGAAGGAAATCTGCAAGTATATCCGGGGAAATTACGGGGTCGAATACGATCCCGCCACCGAGTGTCTGGTGACGATCGGGGTCAGCGAGGCGCTGGACCTGGCGATCCGGGCGTTTGTGAATCCGGGCGACGAGGTGATTTACACCGAACCGTGCTTCGTTTCGTATCCGGCGGAGATCCGGATGGCGCACGGGGTGCCGGTGGTGCTGGAGACGTCGGTGGAGGACGAGTTTGCGTTGAATCCGGCCCGTTTGCGGGAGAAGATTACGGCGAAGACCAAGATTCTCCTGATCAACTTCCCGTGCAATCCGACCGGGGCGGTGATGGACCGCGGGCGGCTGGAGGAGATTGCGGAGCTGGCGGTCGAACATAATCTGCTGGTGATTACCGATGAAATTTATTCGGAGCTTCGTTATGAGGGGGAGCATGTGTCGATTGCGTCGCTGCCGGGGATGCGGGAGCGGACGATATTTCTGCATGGGTTCTCGAAGGCGTTTGCGATGACGGGCTGGCGGGTGGGATATGCCTGCGGTCCGGCGGAGTTGATCGATGCGATGATGAAGATTCATCAATACTCGATCATGTGTGCGTCGATTACGGCTCAGGAGGCGGCGCTGGAGGCGTTGCGGAACGGGGCGAAGGCGATGGCGGAGATGCGTGAATCGTATCTTGAACGTCGCAATTTGATTGTGAACGGGTTCAACCGGATCGGATTGCCGTGTTTGATGCCGAAGGGGGCTTTTTATGCATTTCCGTCGATTGTGCCGACAAAGATGACTTCGGCGGAGTTTGCGAAGGGCTTGCTTGCTGAGGAGCGGGTGGCGGTGGTGCCGGGGACGGCGTTCGGGGCGTGCGGGGAGGGGTTTGTGCGCTGCAGCTACGCGGCGTCGACGAAGAATATCAATATCGCCCTCGAACGCATCGAGCGCTACCTGAAAAAAATAAAAAAGAAATAAAAAAAAAGCGCGAAGCGCAAAAAAAGAAACTCGCTCTCCGTCGTACGGAGGCGCGGTCCAGCGGCGAAACGCTGGTCGCTCGCCTCGGGCGAGCGAAGTGAAGCAAGCGCAGCGCAGCGCTCCCCCCAATGTGGGCGGAGCCCACTCCGCTCTGCGAAAGCGAGGTCGGCAGCAGGGGCACGAAGTGACCGGCGAACGACATCGAGCGAAGCAGTGGAACGGTCGCTCCGGCCTGGCGGCCTCCGCTCGGGCCGGGCTCCGCACCGCGACTCTCGTCGCGTTTCTTGAGCTGGGCTGCGCCCGGGCGGGGACGGCGAGGTTCCACCTCGCACACCGCCAAAGGGCGCTGCCCTTTGGAATCCCGGCCGACCGTCGGCCTCGGGATACTTTTGTGATATAGACAACGTTAACATATGATAGAAAACAGGAAACACAACCATGAAGATCACACTGCTGGTGCTGGCCGCCGGAATGGGAAGCCGTTACGGCGGATTGAAGCAGCTCGACCAGGTCGGGCCGTCGGGGGAAACATTGATGGACTACTCCATCTACGACGCCATCCGCGCCGGTTTCGACAAAGTGGTTTTCGTCATTCGCCGCGACATCGAAGCCGAATTCAAAAAAGTCATCGGCAGCCGCTACGAAGGCCGCATCGCCATCGATTACGCCTATCAGTCCCTCGACGACCTCCCCGCGCCCTTCACCATCCCCGAAGGCCGCGAAAAACCCTGGGGCACCGGTCAGGCCGTCTACGCCGCGCGCAACGTCGTCCATGAACCCTTCGCCGTCATCAACGCCGACGATTTCTACGGCGCCGACAGCTATCGGAAACTTGCCGCTTACCTAAAAAACTGCCGCCCCGGCAAACCCATGGACGGCTGCATGTGCGGGTATCTGCTCGAAAACACCCTCTCCGAAAACGGCTCCGTCTCTCGCGGCGTCTGCACCGTCGACGAAGCGGGCCACCTCGTCAAAGTCGTCGAGCACACCAAGCTTGACCGCCAGCCGGACGGCACCGTCCTGAGTTCGCGCGAAGACGGTTCCACGGTGACTTTTACCGGGCGCGAGCTTGTTTCGATGAACTGCTGGGGCTTCTCGCCCGAACTCTTCAACGAACTCGAACGCCTTTTTGGCGAATTCCTGACGAAACGCGGAACCGAGCTCAAGAGCGAGTTCTACATTCCCTTCGTCGCCGACCAGCTGATCCAGGAAAAACGCGCCGCGCTCAAAATGCTCACCAGCGACGCCGAATGGTTCGGCATCACCTACCGCGAAGACCGCCCCGTGGTGGTCGAAGGGCTGAAGAAACTGGTTGCCGCTGGCGCTTACCCCGGAAAACTTTTCAACTGATATAGAAGGTCAATAAAATGCAGCAGAAACTCAAGGAAATTTGCGATCGGTTCAGGATTTACGGCGACTACGTCGTCTCCGTGCCGTTCGGAACCGGACACATCAACGACACCTATCAGGTTACTTACGACCAGGGCGGCGTCCGCCTTCACTATACGCTCCAGCGGATCAACCACAACGTCTTCAAGAATCCGCCCAAGCTGATGGAGAACATCGACCGGGTAACCCGCCACGTCCTCAGCAAAATCCGCGCCGCCAACCTCGAAACCGTCAAGCGGACCATCCGTCTGCTCAACACCGATACCGGACTTCCCTACGTCGAAGACGGGGCTGGCAATTTCTACCGCTGCTACGTTTTCGTCGAAAATGCCCGGACTTACGATGTGCTTGAAACCCCGGATCAAGCCTATCAGGCCGCCCGCTCGTTCGGTGATTTTCAGCTCGATCTGGTCGACCTTCCCGGTGAACGGCTGTTTGAGACGATCAAGGATTTTCACCACACCCCCAAGCGGGTCGAAGCACTCGAGCGCGCCGTCGCCGAAGACAAATGCGGCCGCGTGAAGGACGTCGCGCGCGAAATCGATTTCATTCTTTCGCGCAAGGAAGAGTGTTCGCGGCTGATCAGGCTCAACGCCGAAGGCCTGATCCCGGAGCGGATCACCCACAACGACACCAAGCTCAACAATGTGCTGATCGACGACCTCTCCGGCAAAGGCATTTGCGTGATCGACCTCGACACCGTAATGCCCGGTCTTGTCCATTACGACTTCGGCGACATGATCCGCACCGGAACCAGCCCGGCGGCCGAGGACGAACAGGACCTCAAGAAGGTTTACATGCAGTTTGAAATGTTTGAAGCCCTGCTGCGCGGTTATCTCGAGACGGCGGGCCATTTCCTCAATCCGGTTGAACGCGAGGAACTTCCCTTTTCCGGCAAGCTCATCACGCTCGAAATCGGAACCCGTTTCCTGACCGACTACCTCGAAGGAGACGTCTATTTCAAGACCCACCGTCCCGGTCACAACCTCGACCGCTGCCGGACCCAGATCAAACTGGTCGAATCGATCGAAACGCAATTCGGCGCGATGCATAAGTTGCTCAAAGAAATTAAATAATAAGGTTTTTTCAAAATGCGAATTCTCATCACCGGCGGCAGCGGTTTCATCGGCAGCCATATCGCCGAATACTTCCAGGGCAGGGCCGAAGTCCGGATTCTCGACAACATGCGTTCCGGTCACCGGGAAAACCTGGCCGGGCTCGACGTCGAATTCATCGAAGGCGACATCCGCGACCGTTTGACCGTGGCGAAAGCGATGGAGGGCGTCGATTACGTCTTTCACCTCGCGGCGATGATCAGCGTCCCCGAGTCGATGACCAAAATCGTTGAATGCGTCGAAATCAACAATACCGGCATGATCATTGTCCTTGAAGAGGCGGCCAAGGCGGGCGTGAAGAAGCTCTGCTTCAGCACCAGCGCGGCGATCTACGGCGACAACCCGGAAGTTCCGAAGCGGGAATCGATGTTTCCCGAGCCGAGGAGTCCCTACGCCATCACCAAGCTCGACGGCGAATATTACTGCAACATGTTCACCCAGACAGGCAAGCTCAAAACCGCCTGTTTGCGTTACTTCAACGTCTTCGGTCCCCGGCAGGACCCCAAGAGCGCCTATGCCGCCGCGGTGCCGATTTTCACCGCCAAGGCGGTCGCCAATGAGCCGATCCGGATTTTCGGAGACGGCGAGCAGACGCGCGACTTCATCTACGTAAAAGACATCGTCGCCGCCAACGTTTTCATGGCGATGAACGATTTCACCGGCGTCTACAACATCGCCTACGGCGGCAGGATCACGATCAACGACCTGGTGGGGACGATCAAGCGCCTGACCGGCTCGAATTCCCCGGTCGAACACCTTCCCGAGCGCGCGGGCGACGTCAAACACTCGATGGCGGCGGTCGATAAGCTCAAGGCAACCGGCTTCGTGCCGCAATTCAGCTTCGACGAGGGGCTGGCGGCGACGATCGAATATTTCAGGAACAAAAAGTAACTCTCATTAATATCTTATAAACACCCGAATGAAAGGGATTGACAAATGGAAGTAATCATCCGTCCGACCACCGCCTCCGCCGTGAAGCTCACGGCCACTATTCTCGCCAACGCGATCCGCACCAAGCCCAATGCGGTGCTGGGCCTGGCGACCGGACGTACGATGGAAGCGGTTTACTCGGAGCTGGCGCAGATGTACCGCAACGAATATCTGGACTTTTCGCTGGCGCGGACCTTCAACCTCGACGAATACATCGGCCTCGGTCCGGAGAACAAGAATTCGTACCGTTATTACATGAACTACCAGTTGTTCAACAACATCAACATCGACAAGCGCAACACGCATTTGCCGAACGGGCTGGCCGAGGATATCGAGTCCGAGGGCGAACGCTACGAGCAGGCGATACGCGAGGCGGGCGGGATCGACATTCAGCTGCTGGGGATCGGGCGTGACGGGCATATCGGGTTTAACGAGCCGCTGTCGTCGCTGGCTTCGCGGACGCGGGCGAAGTCGTTGACGCCGGAGACGTATGCGCAGAATTCGCCGTTGTTCGACCGTCCGGAGGACATGCCGAAGCGGGCGATGACGATGGGGGTCGGGACGATCCTGGATTCGCGCAATGTGCTGATGCTGGTGACGGGCAAGGAGAAGGCGGAGATTCTGGCGTCGGCGGTGGAAGGGCCGGTGACGTCGATGATTTCGGCTTCGGCGCTGCAGTTGCATCCGCATGCGGTGGTGGTGGTGGACGAGGAGGCGGGGGCGCTGCTGAAGGGGCGTGAATACTACGACTGGATTTTCCAGAACGAACCGAAGTGGACGTCGTACAGGACAATCTAAGCGTGCCAAAGCGCCGGTAAGGAGCGGAGCGCACCAGCGCGGAGCGACGGGTCCAGGGCCACGCGGCCCTGGCGGGATTCCAAAGGCGAGGAGCCTTTGGCGGAGTGTGAGGCGGAGCCTCGCCGTCGCCGGGTGAAGCCCCCAGCTCAAGATGCGGAACGCAGTTCCGCCGCTGAGCCCGGTACGAGCTCCGACGCGTATGCGTCGGAGCGAGCGCAACCCAAGCCCGTCCTGCTTGCAAAAATAAGCAACACGCGATATGTCCCGGGGAAAACGGTCGCTCCGGCCTGGCGGCCTCCGCTCGGGCCGGGCTCCGCACCGCGACTATCGTCGCGTTTCTTGAGCTGGGCTGCGCCCCGGCGAAGTCGGCGAGGCGCTGCCTCGCACACCGCCAAAGGGCGCTGCCCTTTGGAATCCCGGCCGACCGTCGGCCTCGGGACAGTGGGCCGGTCGCTTCGCTCTCTCGGCCCGAAAACACATAGACACACGGAGACATCCCGCGATGTGGAAGGCGATGTTGCTTCCAACATTTTTTATCCTCACCCTCGCCGCGGCGCTGACCGGCGGCGCTGAATTCATTTCGTTCCGCGACCTCTTTTCCCCGGACTACGAACCGATTCTGCGCCTCCGCCTCGAACGCCTCGCTTGCGCCTGCCTCGTCGGAGGCTCGCTCGCCGTCGCCGGCGTCGCCTGCCAGGCCGTCCTCCGCAACGTCCTCGCCGAACCCTACGTCCTCGGCATCTCCGGCGGCTCCAGCCTCGGCGCGGCCCTCGCCATCCTCACCGGCTTCGCCTCCGCCAGCGCCCTCGCGCTCCCGGCCGGAGCCTTCATCGGCGCCCTCGCCGTACTGGCCCTCGTCGTCATTCCCGCCGGGCGCGGCGGCGGC
>JAVBUI010000050.1:0-10388 GCA_031555495.1 Victivallaceae bacterium
TAGCTCGCTATCGTCCCGCTTGATGGCGGAGAACCGGCTCCAGCCGGAATCGCAATCTTGTTGCAAATTTTCGGTTGACACGACACTAGCGGCCTCCGCTCGGGCCGGGCTCCGCACCGCGACTGGCGTCGCGTTTCTTGAGCTGGGCTGCGCCCGGGCGAGGTCGGCGAGGTTTCACCTCACACTCCACCAGAGGGCTCCGCGCCCTCTGGACTCTGCGCCAGGGCACTGCCCTGAACCGTCGCTTCGCTCCTTAAAGTTCCGCGACGACCTTGCCCTTCGCGTCGTACTTGACGGCGAAAGTACGTTTGTCGGAGGAGACTCCTCCGAGTTCCGCCATGTCACCCGCCTTTCCGCTCGCAAACCCCACCACCGTACGGCTCCCGTCTTTAAACCGGATTTCCACCCCGGCGGCATTCTTGCCCGTAATCCGCTTCACCTCAGGCAGCTTCCCCTCCTCGCCGACCTTCCCCGGCAGCAAAACCGTAATCAGATCCGACGCCTTCACCGCCTCAGGCTCCGAAGCGACGCAATGCCACTGATTCGGCCACAGCTTCTCAGGATTCTTGGCGTTGCGGGCGTTTTCGACCGCCGCCGGGAACTGGTCAAACGCATTGAACTTCCACGGTTTTTCTCCAAAGAAACGGACCTCGAGGAAGGTTTTCGGCATCTTGATAGTCACCTTCTGGGCGGCTTCATCGACCGCGCCCGGATTGAAACCGTGCATGTTGTATTCATACACATGCGGCACCTTGGCCGAGTTTTCGTCGCGGACCACGAAAATCCCCGGACGGACGTGGACAATGGTGCGGATCGAGCGCTCGAGCTCGTGATAAGCCTTCGACGCATCCCCGACCGCAAGGTCAAAGTCCTTGCCGTGCTTGAATTCCGTGATTTTCCCGCCCGCTTCCGCCCCGCGGAACTGCCCCTGCCCGCCGTCGAAGGTCATTCCCCAGCGGGCCTTGGTCTGACGCGTCCACTTGTCGTGGTGCGGCGAACTGTAATAATCGTAGTAACCGCTCGAAATCGCCAGCGGTTCGCCGTAGGCTTCAAGCATCAGGCAGTTCTGCGCATTGTGATGGTGCGACATCGCCCCCATCGGATTGGACTGAAAAATCAAACCGATGTCGTTGTCGAAATTCCCCATGTCCGTCCGCATCGCAACAAAGCCGACGCCCGGGAAGAAACGCGCCGGCGGGAGTTTGCCGAGGTTCGGCTTACCGATCTTGTCGTATTCGGGAAGCACGTTTCCGACCTGGAACTTGCGGTCGATGCGAAGCTCGTTCACCGGAGCCAGGAAGTCGGGATTGTTGAGGAAAGCGGCGAAATCGCGCAAAGTCACCGCCTGCGATTCCGCATTGGCGCCGTCGCCGAACGAAGTCTGCTTCGAGCGCGCCGGCCAGCCGTACAGCGGGTAATAGCCCGTATTCTGCCAGAAAGGCTTGCGCCCGACGTCGACACCGGTGGCGATCTTGAGGTCGTTGACGAATTTGAGCGCGGTCAGGACGTAATACGACCAGTAGCCGGGTCCTTCGTTCCAGCCGCCGTCGCCTTCGGCCCAGATCGGGAAGTGCGCCCAGAAAATCTTGACGCCGTATTCGTAGGCTTCATAAAGCTCCGGATGCTCCGGCAGCAGCGCCATCGCGGCGGTCGCCATGTAGATGACGTAGCTGTTGTTGTGGCTTTCGTAAGGATTGGAGTCCATCGGACGGCGGCGGAGCACTTCGTAATTCTGCTGGATTCGGCGGATCAGGACCTTCTCGAGCTTGGCGCGTTCTTCGGGCGTGTAAAGATCGTAGGTCCAGTCGTAGGCCATCATGGCCTGCCCCATAATGCTCCGGGCCGGTTCGTCGTTGTGGGTGAGCGCGGTGGAGCCGTCCGGGTTCCAGCCGAGGAAATGCATCACCCGGCGCTTGGCCTCTTCGCCGTAAACCTTGTCGCCGGTCATGAGGTAAAGCAACCCGAAGTTCTCCATCCGCCACATATCCGGGCGGCGGGTGGTGAAAATCATGGTGTAAACCGCGCCGCGGGTCGGGTCGCCGGGAGGCGGCAGGAACGGCGGTTCGGCGATCAGCTCCTTGCCGATGTAGCCTTGCAGATTACACTTGAAGCGCTCGACCAGCTCCTTGAGGTCGCCGTTTTTGGCGCGTTCACGCAAGCGCGCGACCTGGTCGGGGGTGACGGATATCCGGGGATGGGTCTTGGGAATGCGCTTGGTCAGCTCTTCTTTGTCCGGGAACGGAAAATCCGGAATTCCGGCGGGAACCGTAAAGGAGCGGACTTTGCTCCAGACGACCTTGTCGCCCTGTTCGACGCCGTAGCGCCAGAACCATTTCCCGACCGCAAGCGTTTTGCGCGGGATTTCGGTGTGAATGGCGATGCCCTTGACGCGGGTGGTCTCCTTGCTCTTGAATTGCGGATCCTGCGAGTATTCCAGCGAATACCGGACGTCGCTTCCCGGCTTCCAGGTGAAAACGGGGAGCCAGCAAAAGGGGGTCGGATTGAGCTCCAGCGTCGCGCCGTCGGCGGGCATGTAGGGGACGTTTTTGCGGAATTCCACGTCGCGGTCGATGCCGAGCGCCTGGGCGGCGGCCTCTTCGCCGAGCGGCTCGAGGACGACGTCGTCGATCCGGAGCGTCCCGGTATCGATCTGCTGCGTTCCGGGGCCGAAGTAGATGGCGGCGATGGTGACGCCATCGGCGATCCCGGCGACCATGTATTCGCATTGCTGCCATTGGCCGGTTCCGACCGCGGTCTTGCCCGCGGCGCGGATGAACTTGAAACTCTTCATATCGGTCCCGGAGCCGAGCTGGGCGCCGTAGCGGAAGGTCTGTCCTTCGGGGGCCTTGGCCCAGAACGAGAGTTTCATCGGCTCGGCCTTTTTCAGCGGGACAAATTGCAGCATGTAGGGGTTGCCCTGCTCGAATTTGTCGGTGACGACGACCGAGCGCTTGCCGGATTTGGCGTCTTTGTCGTCGATGACGACAATCGAGCGGAAATCTTCGCTCGAGAGCTTGGTATTGACGCCCCAGGTTCTCCAATCGGAGGTATTTTCCTCAAAGCCCGGATTTTTGACCAGGTTTTCCGCCGACGCCGACAGTGCCAGCAAAAACGCCGCGCCTCCGAGAATGTGTCGCATTTTCATCGTATTTCCCTTTTTCAGTTCAAAGTTCGGCGGCCGGTTTGCCGTTTGCGTCGTATTTCACCGCGAAGACGCGCTTGTTCGATTTGATTCCGGCGAGTTCGGCGCCTTCTCCGCTTGCAAATCCGACCACCACACGGCGACCGTCCTTGAAGCGGATTTCGACCCCAGACGCGTTTTTGCCCGTGATGCGTTTGACTTCCGGGAGCTGCGCCTCTTCGCCGGTGCGGCCGGGCAGCAGGACGGTGATCAACTCGGAGGACTTGACCGCGGCGGGCTCAGAGGCGACGCCGTGCCACTGTTCCGGCCACATTTTCTCGGGATTCCGAACCTTCCGGGCATTTTCGACCGGAACCGGGAATTTGTCGAAGGCGTTGAACTTCCACGGTTTGTCGCCGAAGAAGCGGACCTCGAGGAAGGCCTTCGGCATTTTGATCGTGACTTTCTGGGCCGCTTCGTCGACGACGGCGGGGTTGACCGCATGCATGTTGTATTCAAAGACGTGCGGCTCTTTGGACGCATTTTCGTCGCGGATCACGAAAATGCCGGGCCGGACGTGGACGATGGTGCGGATCGAGCGGTCGATTTCGCGGTAGGCCTTCGACGCGTCGCCGACGGCGAGGTCGAAGTCTTTGCCGTGTTTGTATTCGGTGATTTTGCCGGCCGCTTCGGAGCCGCGGAACTGGCCTTTGCCGCCGTCGACGGTGATTCCCCAGCGGGCCTTGGTCTGCTGCATCCACTGGATGTGGTGCGGCGAACCGTAGTAGTCGTAGTGACCGCTCGAAATCGCCAAAGGTTCGCCGTAGGCCTCAAGCATGAAGCAGTTCTGCGCCTGGTGGTGGTGCGACATCGCCCCCATCGGATTGGACTGAAAAATCAAGCCGATGTCGTTTTCAAAATTCCCCATGTCGGTCCGCAGCGCGACAAAACCGATGCCGGGGAAGAAACGCGCCGGGGGGAGCTTGCCGAGGTTCGGCTTGCCGAGCTTGTCGTATTCGGGCAGGATATTGGAGATCCGGTACCAGCGGTTGACCTTGAGGTCGAGCGCGGGAGCGATGAAGTCGGCGTTGTTGAAGAAGGCCGCGAAGTCGCGCAGCGACACCGCCTGGTTGGCAGGGTCGGCGGCGTCGCCGAAGGAACCCTGCCTGGAGTGCCCCGGCCAGCCGTAAAGGGGGTAGTAGGGAGTGTTCTGCCAGAAGGGTTTGCGCCCGGCGTCGACCTTGCTCGCGGTTTTGAGGTCGTGGACAAACTGAAGCGCGGTGGAGATATAATACGACCAGTAGCCGGGGCCTTCATTCCAGCCGCCGTCGCTCTCGGCCCAGACCGGGAAGTGGGCCCAGAACATTTTGACGGCATATTCATAACCTTCATAGACTTCCGGATATTCCGGGAACATCGCCATCGACGCGGTGGCGAGGTAAATGACGTAGCTGTTGGCATGGCTTTCGTAGGGACTGGAGTCCATCGGGCGGGCACGGAGCACGTCGTAATTCTGCTTGATCCGGATCAGGATCGACTTCTCGACCGCCGCGCGTTCCTCGGGAGTATAGAGGTCGTAGGTCCAGTCGTAGGTCCACATGCCCTGCGACATGATGCTGCGGGCCGGTTCGTCGTTGTGGGTGAGCGCGGTGGAGCCGTTGGGGTCCCAGCCGAAGAAGTGGATCACCCGGCGTTTGGCCTCGTTGCCGAATTTAACGTCGCCGGTGAGCAAATAGAGCAACCCGAAGGTCTCCATCCGCCCCATATCCGGGCGGCGGGTCGAGTAGATCATGGTGTAGATCGAGCCCCAGTTGGGATCGCCGTAGGGCGGCAGGAAGGGCGGTTCGGCGATCAACTCTTTGCCGATGTACTGATCCATCGCCTTGGCGAGGTTTTCGGTGAAGGTTTTGAGGTCGCCGCTCCTGGCGCGTTCGCGCAGGGCGGGGAGTCGGTCGGCGGTGATCGAGATGCGGGGATGGGTCTTGGGCAGATTTTTGGTCAGTTCTTCTTTGGACGGGAACGGAAATTCCGGAATTCCGGCGGGGACATCGAAGGCGCGGACTTTGCTCCAAACAACCTTGTCGCCCTGCTCGAGGCCGTAGCGCCAGAACCATTTGCCGGGGGCGAGCGTTTCGCGCGGGACTTCGGTGTGGATGGCGATGCCTTTGAGGCGGACGGTCGCGTCGCTCTTGAATTGCGGGTCTTTCGAATATTCGAGCGAATACCGGACGGAGCTCCCGGGTTTCCAGCTGTAAACGGGCATCCAGCAGAAGGGGGTGGGGTTGAGTTCGAGCGTCGCGCCGTCGGCGGGGGAGTAGGGGACATTTTTGCGGAACGGGACTTCGCGGTCGATGCCGAGCGCCTGGGCGGCGGCGGCTTCGCCGAGGGGTTCGAGGACGACGTCGTCGACGCGGAGGGTGCCGACGTCGGATTTTTCGACGCCGGGCCCGAAGTAGACGGCGGCGAGGGTGACGTCGTCGGAGAGGTGGCTGATGGTGTGACTGTATTCTTTCCATTCGCCGGTGTCGACGGCGGTTTTGCCGTCGCCGCGGATGAATTTGAAGGAGCGCAGATCAGTTCCCGAGCCGAGCTGGGCGCCGAAGCGGAAGGACTGTCCTTCGGGGGCTTTGGCCCAGAAGGAGAGTTTGAGGGGTTCGGCTTTTTTGAGCGGGACGAATTGGATCATGTAGGGGCCGTCGTTGTCCCATTTGTCGGTGATGACGACGGATCGTTTACCGGATTTGACGTCTTTGCCGTCCATGACGATGATGGAGGCGAAGTCTTCGCCGGAGAGTTTATTGTAGACGCCCCAGGCCCGCCAGTCGGAGGTATTTTCTTCGAAGCCGGGATTTTTGAGCATATTTTCCGCCGGGGCCGATAACGCCAGCAGAGCCGCCACACCGCCGAACAAATGACGCATCTTGATCATTACAAATCCTTTCATGGATGGTATTTGGCATAACGTAGCGCATTTTTTCGTGAAAAACAATAGCACAAAGTAAGTTTTGTTGTCACTTTTGAAAGGTGGGAGGGGATTTTTGCGTTCCGCAGACCAAGTAAGGAGCGGAGCGACGGTCCAGGGCAGTGCCCTGGCAGGATTCCAAAGGGCGGCGCCCTTTGGCGGAGTGTGAGGCAGCGCCTCGCCGACTTCGCCCGGGCGCAGCCCAGCTCAAGAAACGCGACGAGAGTCGCGGTGCGGAGCCCGGTCCGAGCGACGCGGGCGCAAAGCGCCTGCGGAGCGACGTCATCCAAACCCGTCTTGTTTGTAAAAACAATCCACACGCAACGTATCCCAAGGGGAACGGTCGCTCCGGCCTGGCGGCCTCCGCTTTGACCGGGCTCAGGGCGGAACTACGTTCCGCTCTCTTGAGCTGGGCTTCGCCCGGGCGAAGTCGGCGAGGTTTCACCTCACACTCCACAAGAGGGCTCCGCGCCCTCTTGACTCTGCGCCCGGGCCGCATGGCCCTGGACCCGTCGCTCCGCGCTGATGCGCTTCGCTCCCTGCCGGCGCTTTGGCACGCGTTACGCAAACACGCGCAAGTATTCGTTGTACGCCTTGTTGTACCGCTCGGCGTTCGGCTTGCTGAAACTGTTCCTCGCGTACGCCCGGTAACGCTCCAGCTGCGGACGCGCCGATTCAAATATCTCACGCATTTCGTTCACCAGCGATATCTCCGTCTCCGCCAACAGCTTCTCTTCCCGCATCGACGGCTCCGGCAACTCCAGCGTCAACTCCCGCACCGGATGAAACAACCTCTCCTCCAAACGCGTCATCACCTCCAGCGCCAATGCCAATTCACGAATCAACAACCAGAATTGCAGCACCCGTCGCTCCCGCGCTTCCGTATCCGGACTCGACAGCGTACTCAATATCGCCTCGGTATCCGCCACCGCCACCTGAACCAATTCGCCCATCCTGCGGTAAAGCGCATTGCGCTCAGCCTCCGACGACGCAAAAACATCCCCCTCCGCCACCTCCACCAGGCGCTCGAATACCGCGTCGCGCCGCCCCATCAACGGCGGAAGATTCATCTTCACCAGAAAGTCGACCGGCGCCGCGTCGCCCGGCGAAGACGAGGCAAGCAAACCGAAACGCTTCCTCACCCGCTCGATCAATTCATTCTGCAATGGCATTTTCATTCTCCGGGATAAACAAACAATACCGCCAGCTCGTCGCAGCAGTCGAATTTCGGACAATCCTTGCAGTCGGTCCAGATCTTCTCCTCCGGCAGCTCTTCATGCGGAATCTCTCTGAAGCCAAGCCGGAAAAAGAACTTCGGCTGCAAAGTCAACGCGAAAAGACGGAACGCGCCGCGCTCCTTCTTCAACCGCTCGATCCGGTCCTCCAACAGCGCCCGCCCCACGCCGGTCCCCTGTGAGCTCTCTTGCACGGCCAGCGAACGGACCTCCAGGAGGTCATTGCCGAAATCCCTCACCGCGACACAGCCCAGGAGTTTGCCGCCGTCATCGGTCGTCGCAACGGTGAAATTCTTGAGATAATGCAGCAAGTCGGCTTCGCTCCGCTCGAGCACGATTTTCTTCCGGGCGTAAAAGTGCAGCAGCTCGTGAATCGCCGGAATGTCCGATTCAAGCGCCTTGCGGACAATCACTTATTCCGCCTTTTCAACCGGGTCGCAGGGCGGCTCTTCGATGAAGCTGCCGAGCGAACGGAATTTCTGGTAACGCTGGTCCTTGAGCTTCGTCCCCGAAAGCTTGCGGAGCTCACTTAAGTTGCGCGCAATCGCCTCCTCGACCATCTTCGCCGCCGCGTCGACGTCGCGCTGGGCGCCGCCGAACGGTTCGGGAATGATCTCGTCGGCCACGCCGAGCTCGTGGATTTTGGCCGCGGTCAACTGAAGCGCTTCGGCCGCCTGCGGGGCGAAACGGCGGTCCTTCCAGAGAATCGCGGCGCAGCCTTCGGGCGTGATGACCGAATAGTAGGCGTTTTCCATGATCAGCACCCGGTTGCCGACGCCGATGCCGATCGCGCCGCCGGAGCCGCCTTCGCCGATGATGATCGAAATCACCGGAACGCGCAAGGCGAACATGTCGCGCAAGTTGACCGCAATCGCCTCGGCGATGTGACGCTCTTCGGACGCGATTCCCGGAAAAGCGCCGGGGGTGTCGACAAAGGTGATGACGGGAACGTCGGCGCGGTCGGCGAGCTGCATCAGGCGCATCGCTTTGCGGTAGCCTTCAGGGCTGGGCCAGCCGAAGTTGCGATAGACGTTGGAACGCATGTCGCGGCCCTTCTGGGTGCCGATCACCATCACCGGTTTGCCCTGGAATTTGGCAAAACCGCCGACGATCGCCTTATCGTCGCGGAAGCGGCGGTCGCCGGAGAGCTCGATGAAGTCGGTGAACATGCGTTCGACATAGTCGAGCGTATAGGGGCGCTCCGGGTGGCGGGCGAGCTGAACGCGCTGCCACGGGGTCATCGAGGAATAGATTTCCTTCATCGTGTCATTGAGCCGGGCGGTCAGGGCCTCGACTTCGTTCGAAACGTCGATCTTGCTATTTTCGCTCATCGAATGAAGCTCCTGAAGCTTCTTTTTGAGCTCGACGATCGGCTTTTCAAATTCCAAATAAACTTCCGGCATGTTCAGAGTTCCTTTTCAGAGTCCGGCGGATATGGCCGCGGGATAAAATTTCTATTCTATTACGACCGGCGTACCGGCCGGAACGATCAGGAAAAGTTCTTCGGCGTCATGGTTGCGCATCCGGATGCAGCCATTGCTCAAAGAACGGCTCACGCTCTCTTCATGCGGCGTGCCGTGGATGCCGTACCCTTCGGGCGCGGCGGCGGAGCCGGGCGCGGCGACGAGGCGCATCCAGCGGGTGCCGAGTTCGTTGCCGGGCTGTCCGGCGTGGATCATTTTGCCTTCGGGGGAGCGGTAGTCGGGGTTCTCGATTTTTTCGCCGACGGTGAAGCGGCCCGACGGGGTCTTGCCGAGGCGGCCGATGCCGATTTCGTAAACCGTGAAGAGCTCCTGGGCGGCGTAGAGCTTCAGGAGGCGCGACTGTTTGTTGATTTCGATCTGCCAGTTGGGGTTGCCGACGCGGAGCTTCTGGTTGATTTTGATCACATTGGCGGACTTGAGGTTGTTGAGTTTGAGCAGCGCGTCGACGGTGGTGTTGTATTTGCGGGCGATTTTGAAGAGGGTGTCTCCGGCCTGGACCTTGTAAAATTCCTCGTTGCTTCCCGCGCCAGCTCCGGAGCTGAAATAGAGCTTGACATTGGCGCGGCCGAGGAGTCTGGCGGCGGCGCAATATTGCGGGGAATCGGCGGTCAACTGCTCGATCAGCTTTTTCGCGGCGTCGCGGGCCTGGAGGTATTTGCCGGCATTGAGGAGGGCTTCGATTTTGGCGGATTCGGTTTTGACGAAGCCGGGCTCGATGCCGTCGGGGGCGCGGAAGGGGTCGTCGCTGGCGGGGTCGGAGGCGTGGGGCTTGCCTTTGACCGGCTCGGTTTCGGCGGCGGTTTTATCGGGCGGAGTGACTTCGGCTTCAGGTTTCGCCTGTTCGGCGCCGGTCTTTTCGGTTTCGCCGATTTCGACGTCATGGGCGGCGCCGGTTTTGGGCGTTTCGGCGCCGGTGGTAGCGGGTTCGGCGGTATTGGGAATGATTTCCGGGACCGGGACGACCTGGGCGGTTTCGCCGCCGGTTTGGCCCGGTTCGACCGATTTCTTCGACTTGGGGACGACGAGGTAGACGATACCGGCGGTGATCAATGCGATGATCACAAAGATGGCGACCGTCCGGGGCCATTTGGGGCTGCCGGCGGGTTTGGTGTCTTCATAGTCGAGATTGTAGGATGGTTTGCTCATTGTATTTCCCTTTGATCAGCGCTATAATATAGAACTGCAAAAGAGATTTGACAAATGAAAGTCCGGTGAAAAAGATGAAAGAAATGATTCATCGCCTTGAAGGCGTTGCGATTGAGCTCCCGGAGCGGGGCATCCTCACCCGTTTGGGATACGGGAAAAAGCTGAATGAATTTCATGGCGATCCGCGTTTGAAGCTGAAAGTGGCGATGACGGAGGATTTCGCGTTGTGCCGTCCGCATGCGGTGTGGGGGATTTTCGAGGTTGCGGGGGCGAGGAAGGGGGAGTTGGAATTATCGGGCGGGGGGACGTTCTTCAGCCGTGAATTTGTGGTGCGCTGCGGCGACTGTCAATTGATGTGGCTGGGGGCGGTGACGTTGGGGGATGGGAGCGGGCGTCGTTGCGTGACTTGCGGGCGGGCGCGTGATGGGGCGGGGGCGGCG
>JAVBUI010000375.1:0-6083 GCA_031555495.1 Victivallaceae bacterium
AGCATGGAGATGTATACCCACCTCTCGCAAATCATCCATTTCTACGCCAAACGTTACCCGGAGACGGCGGAGCGGACTTACGGGATTCTCTCCCGGTTTCCGCAGTCGCAGCGGATTTATATGGAAATGTACCCCTTCCTGCCGTTCCTCCTCCACAACTTCGATCCCGCCAAAGTCGGACAGCCGCCGGATCACGCGAACACCGCCGCGCAACGCTATTTTCTCTCCCGGGGATACGGCCTTTTGCTGATGCGTTCCGATGATTCGGAGGACGCGACTTCCGTCGCCTTCCGCTGCGGCGCGGAGCACACCATGCACCAGCATTACGACGAACTCGGCTTCGTCCTCTACAAACGCGGCTTCCTCGCCCTCGACTCGGGAAGCCGCTGCGAGACCGACCACCACCACAATTACGCCCCGCAGAGCGTCGCCCACAATACCCTGCTGATCCACCAGCCAGAAGAGCCGATGCCGGAATTCTGGAAAGCCTGGAGTTACAAGGACGACGGCAAGCGCTACTTCAACCACGGCGGCCAGACCACCCTCGGCAAGGCGGAGCTCAAAATGCTCCAGAGCACCGGCGACTTCGTCGCTGCAACCGTCGACGCGACCGATTGCTACGGCAAGCTCAAATGCCGCGAAGCGCAGCGGACTTTCGTCTGGCTCAAGCCCGATCTCTTTTTGATCTACGACCGGGTCGAGTCGGTCGAGGCCGGGCAGCAAAAGGAGTTTCTGCTCCATTTTCAGAACCGCCCGGACGAACTCGGCGAAAACGCCTTCCGCGCCGACAACGGGGGATCGCTTTTCGTCAAAACCTTGCTCCCCCTCAAGCCGCAATTCAAGCTTGTCGGCGGCAAAGACATGGAGTTCTTCGCCTCCGGCCGAAACTGGCCGGTCGAAGACAAAGAAGATTGGGAAAGCCGCTATCGCGTCACCGGCAAATGGCGGCTCGAAGTCTCGGCCTCAACGCCCGAAACCAGGACCGTCTTCCTCCACCTCCTCCAGACCGCGCTCCCGGAAGTCAAAGAACCGGTCAAAGCGGCGCTGCGCCGGGAGGACGGCCTCGACACGGTGGAATTGACCGATCGGGCCGGAGTCCATTGGCAAATCTCGTTCCCCCGCGCCGGAGCGCCGGGCATCAGGATCGTTCAAACCATGCCCGGCGGGCGCGTCGCCTTTGACAAAGCTCTGCCGATGGAGATTGAGAAATGAAGTTCATTCAGACGGACAACACCTCCGAGCCGAAGGGCGGCAGCGTCATCGACCCCGCGTAACGATTGTCCCCGATCATGCTTTGCCCGGCGATGTCGCCGAGAAGGAAGCTCTGAGACTCCGGCGTGAAGTTGTAGAGAAACAAATACCGTTCGCCGTCCGCTTCGCGCACCGCTGCATGCACCCCGCGCGGCGTCGCGAGCAGCGGTTTGAGTTCATGACGCACCGCCAGAGCCCGGTAGAAGGCGCGCAGGAAATCAAGGTCGCCCCGCGCCGCCTGATAGTAGGCAAAGCCCTTTTCAAACCCATTGCAGGAGAGCGCCGGTTCCCCGGCGTAGAAATCGTCGCCGTAGCATGCCAGCGCCTCCGCGCCCTCGAGATGGATGCGCTCGGCGTAATCCACTACGGTGCCGCGATGCTCGAAGCCAAGCGAGTTTCCCGCCACCGGCAGCAGCGACTGGCGGTCCTCCGGGGTCAGCCCGTCGAGTTCCTCGCTCCAGATGCCGAAGAGCCCGCGCAAATCACCGCCCGGCAACCCGCCGAGAAAGTGGAGATTGGTCTCATTGACGTAATTTGAAAGATACCCCGATACCCACACCCCGCCCGCCTCGACGAAGGACTTGATCCGCTCCGCCACGCCGGGTTTGAGCATGTAGAGCATCGGCGCCACCACGACTTTGTAGGGCGAGAAATCCATCGAGCTCTCGATCACGTCGCAGGGAATGTTCATCTCCCAGAAGGCGCGGTAGTGATCGGCGAGCGTTTCGTTGATCAATTTGCGTTCGTTCGACGGCCCGCCCGAGAGCCGCAGCGCGTCGTTGGATTCCCATTCGTAAATCACCGCGACCTCGGGCCGGGGCATGGTGCCGCGGACCGGTTCGATTTTCTTGAGAATTTCACCGACCTCGGCGACCTCGCGGAAAACACGCGTTCTTTCGGTGCCCTCGTGGTCGATTACCGCACCATGGAGCTTCTCGCTGCCGCCGCGCCCCTTGCGGATCTGGAAATACATCACCGCGTCCGCGCCGTGTCCGACCGCCAGCAGCGCTTCGGCGCGGTGCAACCCCGGCCGCTTGAGCCGGTAATAAGGCTGCCAGTTGAGGTTGCTCGGGGTCGATTCCATCAGGACAAAGGGCTTGTGCTTCATCGACCGGTGCATGTCGTGAACCATCGAAGTCACCGAAGCGGTTCCGGCGAAGTCATGGATTTTGAGCCAGCCCGGATAACAGTCGTCGGCGATGAAATCGCAGACTTCGGCCAGCCGGAAATAATTGAAATTGCCCCAGAAGCCCATCATATTGGTGGCAACGGGAGCCGGGCTGTGAAGCCTGAGCGGGGCGACTTCGGCACGCATGAAGTCGCAAATCTGTTCCGTGTTGAATCGCCGTAAATCGAGCGACAAGCCGTCGACGAAGGGATCGTCCGGCTCGATTTCAGCCCAGTCGGTATAGGTGTGACTCCAGAACGCGCTCCAGTAGGCGGCGTTGAGGGCATCGAGCGTACCGTATTTCCGGCGCAGGAATTCGCGGAAATTATTTTTGCAGAGATCGCAGAAGCAGTCGCCGCTGTATTCATTGGAGATATGCCACGCGCCGAGCGCGGGATGTCTGCCGAAGCGTTCGGCGAGCTTGGTGTTGATGATTGCGACCTTTTCGCGATAGACCGGCGAGCTCCAGCAATGATTGTGGCGGCGGCGGTAAGGCTCCCTGAGCCCCTGCGCGTCGACTCGCCGAACTTCCGGATATTTGAGCGCCATCCATGCCGGGCGCGCCCCGCTCGGCGTGGCAAGCATCACCTTGCGTCCGGCGGCGGCCATGGAGTCCATCATCCGGTCGAGCCAGTCGAAATGAAACTCCCCCTCGCGCTTTTCATAACTCGTCCAGGCGAAAATCCCGATCGAGAAAGCATTGCACCCCGCAAGTCCGGTCAACCGCAAATCCTCCTCCAGCACCTCCGGCGTCGCAAGCCACTGATCGGGATTGTAATCGCCGCCATGAAGAAAATGCGGGAAACCGTCAAAAATCGGAGGAGTCTTCGGCATGGTCCAGTCCTTTCCTTTGTCATCGATAACGCAATAGCTTTACCAATAGCACCGCCCCGGAACTTTGCAAGGACGCCGCGCTTGCATTTCGCGGCGGGGCACGTTATATTCTGTTTCAACCAACTACGGGAGAAAAAAAAATGCGTTTGATTGCCGGTTGTCTTTTGCTGTTGAGTCTCGCTTTCGCCGCCGGCGCGGCGGAGAAACACGATGAGTTCCCGGAACCCCAGACCCAGCTCTGCATGGTCGGGGACAGCATCACCTGGTGGGGCGAAGGCGACCTCTACCGCAAGGAATTGCTGAAACGCATGCCCGGCCTGGCCTTCGTCGGCACCCACACCGCCAAATACGGTTACAGCCACGCCGGACAGGGCGGCAACAACACCCGGCAGATCCTGGCGCGGATCAACACCACCATTCCCGAGTCGCGTTATTACCATGTCCTCGTCGGCGTCAACGACAGCGCGGCGGCCAAAACCGAAGAGGAAACCGACAAAGTTGCCGCCGGCACCGCCGACCGCCTGGTCCAGATCGTCAAGGGGCTGCTGGCCAAAAAGGGAACTGAAAAAGTCTTCCTCGGCACCATCGCCCCGTGCGTCCCGGACAAAGATCCAAATTTAAACGACTACCAGTTCCGCGACATGGCCGCGCACAAGACCAATGAGTTGATCCGCAAGAACTTCAAGCAGTATTTCCCCGACGGCAACGTAGTCCTGGTCGAATACGAAATCCCGCTTCGCGCCATGTCCGACTGGAAGACCGAAATCCGTCTCCATCCGACCCCCAAAGGCTACAGCTACCTTGCCGACATCCTCGCCCCGGTGCTCAAAGCGAACACCACTCCCGACCCGGTCCAGGCCAAGCCCGCCAAGGGCGGCGTCCGCGTGGTCAACCTCTGGGACGAAGCCGCCGGCAAATCCGAACCGGTGATCCCCGGCATGTATACAATCTCCTTCGACGTCAAAAAAGTGGACGGCAAGCGCCTCATTTTCTTTGTCAACGGCGAAGACTATGACTTCAGGGCCGAGCCCGGCAAACGCCTCAAATGCACCTACGACACCGGTCACATCGGCATCGCCAAACCGCTTGAAATCACCTTCAAGAACGGCGAAGGCGAACGCTTCCTGGTGGAGAAGATGCGCCCGTCAAAGCTGCCGAGCATCTACGGCAAAGGCTCCTACCTTGACGCCGAAAGCCCGATGCGGCTCGGAGAGAAGATCGAACCCATCGGCAAATAAAACGCAATTAATCGGACAAAGAGCTTGACTTTTGGTACTTGGCTTACCATATTATAGAAAAAGTATCTTTGTGTCCAATCTCAGCAGACAGGGGGGCCTATGGGCTCGCGTTTAGCAAAGTTTTTCTCGACCGACATCGGCATCGACCTCGGTACCGCCAACTGCCTGGTCTTCGTCCGCGACAAGGGCATCGTCCTCTCCGAGCCGTCGGTGGTGGCGATCAAAGAGAGCACCCGCGAAGTGCTCGCCGTCGGCAGCGAGGCCAAGAGCATGCTCGGCAAAACCCCGGGCTACATCCGCGCCATCCGGCCGATGAAGGATGGCGTCATCGCCGACTTTGAAATCACCGAGGAAATGCTGCGCTACTTCATCCAGCGGGCGATTCAGACCGCCCCCTGGCGGCGCCGGTTGCTTCACCCCTCTGTGCTCGTCGCCGTTCCTTCGGGCATCACCGAGGTCGAAAACCGCGCCGTCAAGGACAGCGCCAAGCGCGCCGGAGCCGGCAATGTCGTGCTGATCGAGGAGCCGATGGCGGCCGCGGTCGGCGTCGGCCTCCCGGTGGTGGAGCCCGCGGGCAACATGATCGTCGACATCGGCGGCGGCACCACCGAAGTCGCGGTGATTTCGCTCTCCGGGATCGTCAGCTCCAAGAGCGCGCGCGTCGGCGGCGACGAGCTTGACGCGGCAATCACCCAGCACCTCAAGCGTGTTTACAACCTGATGATCGGCGAACTAACCGCCGAGCAGATCAAAATTCAAATCGGTTCCGCCTACCCGGTCCGCGATGAGCTCGAAATGGACGTCAAGGGTCTCGACTTGCTGTCGCGCGTGCCAAAAACGGTCCGGATCACCGCCGCCGAAATCCGGATGGCGCTTCAGGAGCCGATCACCACGATCATCGAAGCCGTCCGCCTGACCCTCGAGCGCTGTCCGCCCGACCTGGCGGGCGACCTGATCGACCGCGGCATCATGCTGGCGGGCGGCGGCGCGCTGCTGAGCGGGCTTGACAAGCTCATTTCCGAAGAAACCGGGCTGCCGGTTTTCGTTTCCGAAGACCCGCTCCGGGCGGTCGCCCGCGGCACCGGGATCATGCTTCAGGAAATCGACACGATGACCCAGCACTGACGGAAAAGACGCGGTGAAAATCGATCTTGATAAGCTGCGCCCGGCCGAAATCGGAGACCGGGCGCTTTTTACTCGGATTTTGGCCGAAAGGCCGACGCCGAGCTGTGAGTGCGCGTTTGCCAACCTGATTTTGTGGCGCGACACTTATCAGGAGAAATTTCTTGAAATCGAGGGACGGATCGCGGTCGTCGCGGGGACATCCGGATTGCTCCATTTCCCGATCGGCCGTTACTTCACGCCGGGTGAACTCGCTGAAATCTGCGGCGCATTGGTTGCCAAAGGGCTCGGAAACGGCCGGATTTACGATGTTCCGGCGGAATATCTTGAGGTTTTTCCGGAAACAAAGGAACTTTTTCACGTCGAAACCGACGAGGGCGCGTTCGATTACCTCTACGACCTCGACCGCCTGGCCGGAATGAACGGTCCGCTGCTGCGGAAAAAACGAAATCTGATCAGCCAGTTCGAAC
>JAVBUI010000380.1:0-6853 GCA_031555495.1 Victivallaceae bacterium
CAGCTCCGGGAGGCGGACCCCTGTCCCGCCGTGCCCCCGGCCAACGCGGCGGCCGCCAGCCCGAGCGACCGTTCTCCTCGGGACACGAAACGCGTGGATTATTTTTGCAAGCGGCATGGGTTTGGATGGCGTCGCTCCGACCTGGCGGCCTCCGCGCAGAGCGACGTTTGATGCCGCTCCTGGCCACCCGCGCCAACGGCGCGGTGATAGTCAAAGGCGCTGTGCGCCCGCCAGGGCACTGCCCTGGACCGTCGCGACGCCTGACGGCTTCGCTCCATTACCGGTAGTCGACTTCGACTGTCGCGCCTTCCCTCAACGCCCTCCGCTCCGCCTCGTACACCGCCATTCCGTCCAACACGTCCTGCCAGGGCAGGAACTTCTGGTCGTCCCCCTCCCCCAGCACCGCATCCAGGAAATTATCGATCTCCACATGCCACCCGGTCGGCAGATCACCCGTATCCAACTCAATCTTCTCCGCCGCACCCTCCGCCGGATAAAGCCACAGCCCGGCAGGTGAACTCACAATCGAGCCCCGTTCCCCCACCAATTGAAAACTCATCTCAAATGGCGCGCTCTTCGGAGCCGACCACCCTCCCTCCGCCGCCACCGCCGGCCCATTGTCGAAGTGATAAAGCGCGAAGCTGTGATCGTTTTCGCCGTGTTTACTCACCGACCCCACCACCGTCACCGCCTTGGGACGGCCGCAGAAATAAAGCACCTCATCGATATCGTGCATGTGAAGATCCAGCAGCGAACCGCCGGAAAGCGATTCATCCATAAACCAGTTCCGCCACCCGTTGCCGTCAATGTCGGGCGAAAAACGCTTGAAGAGCGCACTCTTGAGCGCCCCGATCCGCCCCGCCTTCACCGCCTCGAACGCCCAGCGGTACTCCGGCCACGCCCGGACGCAGAGCCCCACCGTGAACCGCTTCCCCGAACGCTTCGCCGCCGCCACGATCCGGGCCGCGTCATCATAGGTCAGCGCCGCCGGTTTCTCCAGCAGCACGTGTTTCCCCGCCTCGAGCGCGGCGATTGCGACCTCGGCGTGAAGGTAAGTCGGCAAGCAGATATCCACCTCCTCCACCTCCGGGTCGGCCAGCAATTTCGCCGCGTCGTCGTAGACGGTGACCCCGGCAAGGTCGAGCGAATCGTTGACGCCGCCTCCGATGTTGCCGACCACTTTGCGGATGTCGCCGCGCCGTTTGGCGTCATCGATGTCGGCGACAGCGACGATCCGGCTCTTCGGATTGGCCCGGTGAATCCTGAAATGCGTGGTGCCCATGAAACCGAGCCCGATGATGCCGACTTTTACCTGTTTCATAAAAAGCTCTCCTCTGGTTGAGTTGTTCCGTCATTATTTTATCACAGAAAATCCTTTTTCGAAATGGCGAAGACGGCAAAGAACTGGACAATCAGGCAAAGGCGTGCTATTATAATCCTTGAAAGGGGTTGAAATATGGAAAAAAGTCTCGACGTGATGCTGGACCAGCGGATTCAGGATATTTTCCGGAATTTCGCCGAGAGCTTCGGCGTGACCATCCTCTTCTGCACCCCGGACGGGGTCGTCCGCAGCCGGGAGCGCAAGAATTCGCCGTTCTGCGATTTGATTCAGGGCGTCGTCTATTCCCACGCCGGCTGCGTTGCCAACGACGAGCGCGCGCGCGAACGCTGCCGGAGCTGCCGGAGCGTCTTTTCCTACCGCTGTTACGCCGGAATCGAGGAAGCAGTCGCGCCGATCCGCAACGGCGGGGAAATCGTCGGCTACGCGATGTTCGGCCAATTCCGCACCGCGGACCGATTGCCCGGCAAAGTCCTCGCCGACTGCCCCCGCGACCGCCGCGCGGAGCTCGAGGCGGCCTACCTCGCACTGCCCTTTTTCGAACCGGAAAGGCTCGCGCCGGTGCTCGGCCTCTTCAGCATGATCGTCGATTACATCGTCGAGCGCGAAATGGTCGTCCGCCGCGACAGCGCGACCATCCGCGATCTTGAACACTGGATGCGCGAGCACTGCGCGGAGCCCCTGACCGTCGACGACGCCGCCCGCAGGATGAAATGCAGCCGTTCGACCGTCACCCATCAATTGCGGCGGAAGCTTGGCATGTCGTTCCAGGAGCTGTTGATCGAACAGCGGCTGAAGAAGGCGGAAGCGTTGCTCCGCTCGGGCAACTGCCTCTCGGTCAAAGAGGCGGCCCAGGCGGCCGGTTACGACGACCCCGGCTACTTTTCGCGGCTCTACCGCCGCAAACGCGGGGTTACGCCGGGCTCGCTGCGCAAAGAATTATGACCGTTCCAACGCCCGGTACGCGGCCAGCGCTTCGCGGTAGTAATCGCGCTTCGCCTCATCGGGCTCAATCGTGTCGGTCGCGCCGCTGAAGACGGCGGCGAGCTCGTCGACCCGGAACCCCCGCACGGTCGCCGCGCGGAAGGCCGCGCCGAGCGCCGCCGAATTGAGCACTTTCGCCGTCGAAACCGGCGCGCCGAAGACGTCGCAGAGAATCCGCTTCATGCCTTCGCTTCGCGCCGCACCGCCCGTCAGGCGGATTTCGCGGAAATCCCCCTGCCAGGCCGAGTGGAGCTTCATCGTCAGCGCCTGCGATTCGAGCAAGGCGCGGATCAGCGCCCCCGGCGCGGCGTGTTCCCAATCGAAGTTGGCGCGGATACTCCCCGCCGCGGCGGGCGGCGTGCTCTCGGGTTCGAAATAAGGCAGCAGCAATTCCCCCCGGCATGGCGCCTCGACCCGGTCGAAGACCTGATACGGCACGCCGCAGCGGACCCGGATGAGCTCCCGCGCCAGCGAGCCGTTGGCGAAGCAGACGAGGCTCATGAAGTTGCCCGCGCCGTTGCCGAAGACATGTCCATGCCCCTCGGGATCGGTGAAGAATTCCGCTTTCGAGCCGAAAAAGGTGTCGCTGGTCCCGAGACTGATCACCGCCGTCCCCGGACGGGTCGCGCCGACGCCGACCAGGCTCGCCGGGTTGTCCCCGGTCCAGACCACCACCGGAATTCCCGGCCGGAGGCCGAAGCGTCCGAAGTGGATGTCGAGTTCCCCCGCGATTTCAAACGCTTCGGCCACTCGCGGCAACCTGGCGGCGAGGCCGGGCGCGGTGAATTCGGCGATTTCGGGATCCCACGCGCGTTTCCGCAGATCGAGCAAGTTCATGCCCCCGCCGTCTCCCTCGTCGACCGGAGCGGTTCCGCCGATCAGGAGAGAACAGAGGAACGAGCTCACCAGGGCGATGCTCGCGGTATTGCGGTAAGCTTCGGGCTCGGTTTCGAAGAAACGCCGGATCTGCGGCCCGGAAAAACGCTCGGTGGCGCAACTCCCGGTTTCACGCCGGAGCCGGTCGCCGAAGCGCTCTTCGAGGGCGCGGCATTGCGCTGTGGTGGAACGGTCCATCCAGATCGGGGACGTCTTGCGGCTCAGCCGGTAATGCGCGCCGGAGCTCACAGGTTCGCTCAAATAGACCGTCCCGTGCTGCTGCCCGGAGCCGGAAACCGCCGCAACTTCGGCCATCTCGACGCCCGCCTCGCGGAGCCGCGCGAGGGCAAGCTCCATCCCCGCCGCCCACATCGCCGGATCGGCGTGGCGCAGCACGGGATCGCCGCACGGGATGAAGCCGTTGGGCGCGTCGAACTGCGGCAGGTCACGCCCGAAATTGACCGCCGATTCGCCCGCGATCAAGCCGCGCGCGGGATCGATCGCCACGATTTTGACGCCCTGCGTACTGGCGTCGATGCCGAGAAAAAGTTCACTCACGATGCTCCTCCCCTTCCTCGTCCGCCGCCGGGCGATAGGGATACGGGAGAGTCGGCGGCAGTTCGCCGTCCGGCAGTCCCGCCAGCGCCTGGGCGATGGTTTGAATGTAACGGAAGCTGTCGCTGTTGACCGCGTGCGAAAAAAGCATCGCCGACGCGAATTTGAGCAGCGTCCTCGGCTCCCAGAAATCATAATCCTGAATCCGCGCCCCCTCCCTGATTTCCCAGTCGCGGTGAGGCAAGAGCAGCATGCCGTCGCCGTTGAGCAGCGCGAATTCCCCCATCATCCGGACGATCCGGAACTCCGCTCCGGCGGCCGCCGCGAGTTCCCGGGCCATGCCGCAGAGGACGGAGGCGGCTCCGGCGTTGTTTTCGATGATGGTCCCGATGCAGTAGCTTTCGGGCTGCATGGTGCTCTCGGCGAGCGCCTCCATGCCGCGTTTGCGCATGAAGTAGGCGAGCTGCTCGAAGTTGTCGGGGTGGAAACGCCCGGCCTCTTGGGCGAAATTGCGCCAGAGCTCCTCAAGCCCGGGCTTGGAGTCGTTGTCGAACCATTGCAGATGCACCTCGATCAAGCCGTCGATCAAATCGATTTCGCGCGCCGAAAGCAACTCCGAAAAGCAGCGGCGGCGGCGGCGGAGCGTCAGCGCCGCCTGGAGCTGGTGAATCCTTTTGCGGGCCAAAGCATTGCCGTGTTCCTGAACCCGGGCCGGCGCGTCGCCGAGCTCGTTTTCGAGGTAAAGCAGCTCGGCCATCGCCTCGACCGCGACATTTTCGTCTTCGTCGTCGAGCAGGCTCAACAGCGCGTTGATTTTGGGATCGGGGTGAAAGCGGATCATGCCTGTTGTTCTTCCCGTTTCGGAAAAATCCCGGAAAGCGCGTCGGAGGCGATTTTCTTGACGTCGTCGGGGAAATCCGAACGCAGGATCCAGCGCAGGAAGCCCGGATCCTGTTCGGCGATTTCCTTCAATGGCCGGCCGGTGTTTTTGCCGAAGTTGACCACCGCTTCGCCGTCGCGGAATTTGAAGCGCCGGGTGCGGTCGATCGCGTCCGGATCGGCGTTGTTGCAGAGCTCGGCCAGCGCACCGAGCTCGCGCGGCAGCTCGGGATGGCGGTTCAATTGTCCGAGCAGCACCTCCCAGGTGGCGGCGGTGTCGGCGTCGGCGCTGTGGGCGTCGACCAGTTCCTTGCCGCAGAAAAAGCTGTAAGCCGCGCTCAGCGTCCGGGGATAGAGCTTGCAGAAGAGCGTATAAGCGTCCACCACCTTGCGGTTTTCCATCGAAAACGGAATTCCGGCGCGCTGAAACTCATTCTGCAGCATCGGAATGTCAAAGTTGATCACGTTGTAGCCGCCGAGATCGCATCCCTCGAGGTAACGCGCCAGGTTGGACGCGATCACGCCGAAGGTCGGGCTTCCGGCGACGTCGGCGTCGGAGATGCCGTGAATCGCGGTCGCCGAGGGCGGGATCGGCATTTCCGGGTTGAGGCGGCGGACGGTGCTGTTGCGGCTGCCGTCCGGCATGATTTTCAAAATCGCAAGCTCGACGATCCGGTCGCGCCCCGGCGTCACTCCGGTGCTCTCGATGTCGAACATCACCAGCGGGCGTTCCAATATCAATTCCATAGGATTTTCACTTTCTGAATGTTGTTTGCGACTCAATATATCACAAAAGCACCTTTATCGCAATCGGCGCTGCTGGGAAAAACGAAAATGTGATGATATATTACGGAGAATGATACGAAAGGATTTGCAGTCCATGTTGAAAAAAGCGCTGCTGCCGCTGTTGTTCTGCGGCATGCTCTTCACCGCCGCCGCCGAAGAGGCGAAAGTGGCCCGTTACGTTTTCTATTTCGCCGCCGACGGCATGACCGCCGAAACGCTCCGGGCGGCCCGCGAAGCCGGCAAAGAGTCCGCCGCCACCGCGATGCTCGACGCGCTGCCGGTGCGGGGTGCCTCCGCCACCGCCGACAACGGCGACTTGCCCGCCGCCGCCACCGCCCTCGCCTGCGCGGTGAAGACCGCCAGCGGCATGACCGCCGTCACGCCCGACGGCGAACGCCGCGACTCCATCGTCAAACTCGCCAAAATGCAGGGACGCAAAACCGCCGTCGTCGCCGACGGCGCGCTCAACAGCGCGATTCCGGCGGCATTTTACGCGCATTCGCAAACGTCCGGGAACGGTGAAAAGATCGCCCGCTTCCTCCCGGTTTCGCCGGTCGATTTTTTTGGCGGCGGTCACTTCGCCGCCAGTGACGGCGTGCGCGCCGAAATCGAAAAAGCCCTGACCGACGTCGGTTATTCCATCATCAAAAATCCGGCCGACCTCCGCCAGATCGCCGCCGAAGATCTTCCGCTGATCGCGACCGACGATTCCACCGCGATCGCCGCGCCGGGCCGGATCGCCGGTTATACCGCGCGGGCGGCGGCGCTGCTGGCCGACCACCCGGAGGGATTTTTGATCGTGACGGCGGCCGCGTCGCTTCCTGAACTCAACCGGGCGGTCGGCAAGGCGCTTGATTTCTATTACGAATTCCCCGCCGGCACGGTGATCGTGGTCGCCGCCGTCAACCGGACCGCGCCGGTGCTGGCGCTGGGGCGCGGAACGGAGATTTTCGCCGGGGAGTATCCGGACACGGAAATCCCCCGGAAGCTCTTCAAATTGATGGGCATCATCGACCCGACCGAGTAGCGATCCGGTACAAAATGGCGAAAAAAAACGTTTGCGGACTTGCTTTTCGCCCGAAAACGGTTATTTTATAAAGCATACCACGCAAGTGGCGGGTTAGCTCAGTTGGTTAGAGCGTCGGAATCATAATCCGCAGGTCCACGGTTCAAGTCCGTGACCCGCCACCACTTTTTTTGCCTCTTCTCCGGTTTGTGCCATAAACAGCCGCTATTTCCAGCTCAGCTCAAGCAGTTACAGCGAAGCGTTTTTTGAGAGAGAATATGGCTTCCATGCCTCTTCTCCGGTTTGTGCCATAACTCATAGCTCCTTTTGAGTTCGCAGTGATGGCAGCTGAAATATCTTCAATTTTAGATAGAAATAGTCTCTGAATCCGTATGCTTGGCGCATGAGCCATCGGATCTTGTTGTTGA
>JAVBUI010000002.1:0-2593 GCA_031555495.1 Victivallaceae bacterium
CTGCGCCGGGGCGACTACTCCTACGACAACGACGGCGGCAGCAAATTCCGCTTTATCGGGGAATTCGGCCTCGAAGCCAATACCAAAATCTACAATTCCTGGCAGGACGTCCGCAGCGCCTTCGCCGAATTGGACGGCTTGCGGCACGTGATGGTGCCCTACTTCAACTATACGTTTATTCCCGATCCTTCGGTCGACAACGACAATCTGTATTATTTCGACGACATCGACCGGATCGACAAGCAACACTTCATCCGCCTCGGTTTGGTCAACCGTTTGCAGACCAGACGCGGCGGCGAAATCGTCGATTACTTCACGATGGAGAACTACTGGGACTTCCATATCGAGCCCCAGAAGGGCTACAGCCATGTCGGGGACTTCTGCACCAAGCTGACGATGAATCCCTTCAAGGGACTGACGATTTCAGCCTTCTTCTCGATCGCCGCCGGCGACGGCGACAGCGACGTATATGGCAAAGACAACCCGAACAACAAAAATGTCCAAAAAATCCGACGCAACGGCCGCGTCATCGACAATCCGGGCCTGAACCTGAACTGGCTCAACCGGTTTAATTTCTCCGTCAGCTACACCCCGATCCAGGATGTCGTTTTCAACTTCAGCTACAATTACCAGAACGCCTACCGAACCCAGGCGATCTATTCGATGGGTAGTTCCCTTTCCGACATCGAATCGGGCAGTGCCTTCAACAAGCTGTATCTCTCCAATATCCAGCAGTTGTCCTTCGGCATGAGCATTCCCCTGACGCCGGACCGCCGGACGTTCGGGCAATACCAGATCAGCTACGACTTCTACGCGGGCTTCGCGCTGTCGCAGCGTTTTTCGATCATCCGCAAATTCCACTGCTGGGAAGTCGCCGCGGAGCTCGACATCACCACCGAAAACGAATCACGCCACGGCAGGTCGAAGAAAAGCATCGACACCTCCTTTTACATCACCGCCTACCTCACCGGTCTGATCACACCGCTTCAGGACGCGCAGAATACCATGATCAAGGAAAGCCGCAACTTCGCAGCCAGGAACAGCACGGGAGGAATTTAAGATGGGCATGTACATCGTCACCGGCGGCGCCGGTTTGATCGGCAGCGCGGTCGTCCGGGCTCTGAATTGCCGCGACATTACCGACATCCTGGTGGTCGACCACCTCGGTACCGGCGACAAATGGAAGAACCTCGTACCGCTCCGCTACCGCGACTATCTCGAAAAAGACGCCTTCCGGCGCAAACTCGCCGCGGGCGAATTCGACCGCTTGGAAATCGCCGGCATCATCCACCTCGGAGCCTGTTCGGCGACGACGGAGCGGGATGCGGGCTATCTGATCGACAACAACTTCAATTACAGCAAAGAGGTCGCCCTTTTCGCCACGGACCACAACATCAATTTCCTCTATGCTTCGAGTTGCGCAACCTACGGAGACGGCTCGCTGGGCTACCGCGACGACGAGAGTGAGCTCGAGAAGCTCCGCCCGCTCAATATGTACGGCTATTCGAAGCATCTCTTCGACCTCTGGGCCAAGCAGCAGGGCTTGCTCAAACGGATCGCCGGGTGCAAATTTTCCAACGTTTACGGCCCCAACGAGGCCCACAAAAATGAAATGCGGAGTGTGGTCATGCGCGCCTGGGAACAGATCGGCGCCGAAGGCAAGATGCGCTTGTTCCGTTCCTATCGCCCGGAATACGCCGACGGCGAACAGATGCGCGACTTCCTTTACGTCAAAGACGCCGCCCGCATGATCCTCTTCCTCTTCGACCATCCCGACGCGACGGGAATCTACAACATCGGCAGCGGCCGGGCGGAGACCTGGAACGCGCTGGCCCGCGCGGCCTTTGCGGCGTTCGGCAAGGAGCCGGACATCGAGTACATCGACATGCCCGAATCGCTTCGCGACCGCTATCAGTATTACACCAAAGCCGATATGACGAAATTCAACGAGCTCGGCTACGGCCGTGAAGCTACGTCTCTCGAGGACGCGGTCTCCGACTACATCCGCAACTACCTGATCCCGGGGAAACACCTCGGCGACGAAGCATGACCGCTCCCGGAGCGACAGCGGAACGGATCCTTGCCGGAGTCATCGGCGGCCTCGAAGCCTTCGATAACGGCATCGGCCTCGACGACTACCTCGACTACCGGCTGGCCGAGCCGGAATTGCGGCGTCCGGTTTCGAGCATTCTTTTCAGTTTTTTCCGTCACCGGGTGCGGCTGGAGAAGATTTTTTCTTCGCTGGTCGAGCGCCCTCCCCGGCCGGAGGTGCGCCGACTGCTGATGGCGGTGCTGACCCAGGTCTTTTACTCCGGCGGCATCGCGCCGGAGTCGGCGGTCAACGTCGCGGTCGAATGCGCCCGTCAACAGGGCGGCAAATTCGAAGCCGGTTTCGTCAACGCGGTGCTCCGGCGTGCGAGAAAAATCACGGACGACGGCGACTGCTCCCCCGAAGCGGTGCTGCCCGGCCCGGTTCTGAAACGCTGGCGCAAACTCTTTTCAGGCGACGAGCTCCGGCAACTCGCCGATGCGATGATGACCGAAGCGGACAGCACCTTCCGCTGCCGCCGAGGCTTTGAGTTGACGGAGGCCG
>JAVBUI010000003.1:0-8534 GCA_031555495.1 Victivallaceae bacterium
CCGCGTTTTTTTGTCCCCAAAAAAAGAAAAAAAAAAGAGCGAAGCGCCAATCCCGCTCCCCGTCGTACGGGGGCGCGGTCCAGCGGCGAAACGCTGGTCGCTCGCCTCGGGCGAGCGAAGCTAAGCGAAGCGCTCCCCCCAACGTCGGCGGAGCCGACTCCGTCCTGCGAAAGCGAGGTCGGCAGCCAAGGCGCAGCCGGCGGACGACATCGAGCGAAGCAGTGGAACGGTCGCTCCGGCCTGGCGGCCTCCGCTCGGGCCGGGCTCCGCACCGCGACTTGCGTCGCGTTTCTTGAGCTGGGCTGCGCCCGGGCGAAGTCGGCGAGGCGCTGCCTCACACTCCGCCAAAGGGCGCGGCCCTTTGGAATCCCGCCAGGGCACTGCCCTGGACCAGGTTACTTGGCCTCTACCGGCAAAAACGAAATAATCGAGTTCCAGGTGTTCACGCTGTTCCCGTAACCCGTAAACCGGATCTCGCGAACCGTCTGCTTCGGAAACTTGTAAAGCTCCACCTCGCGCATCTTGAAGCTGTCGCCGTCATGAACCGTCTTCCAGTTCTTGCCGTCGCAAATCTCCAGCTTGAACTTCGCAACACGCGAATTCCCCTGCGACCAGCGCATCCCGATCGCCTCCAGCTCGCGAGGCTCCGTAAACGCCACCGTAAACGTCCGGTCACTCCCGTTCGTCGCCCAGTACTGCGTCTTGCCCTCGAAATCGTGTGTCACTTGCTCCCACTCCACCTCGGTGAACGCACAATTGCTGTCGATCCACAAAATCTCGCTCGGCTTCTTGCGCGCCACAAAAAACGCGCTCTTCATCTCAAGGTCTCCCGCCACCAGCGCATTGCCGATCCCGGCAAGCACGTAAGCGGGAATAAACCACGCGCCGTTCTCCTCAATGGCCTTCGCCCGCATCACCATCGGCGTGCCGTCATAGCTGAAAGCCGCTTCGCCCACCTTGAATTCCGAGGTGTGCTTGCCGAACACGAGTTTCAACGTTCCCTTCCCGGCTTCGACCTTGCCCCCCAGCATCCGGGCGACTTCGAGCGCCGGCGCCAGGAGTTCCTTGCCCTCGACCCGGTTTTCCGGCTTGTCGATCCGTTTGCCGCCGACTTCGCTCTTGCCCGCCGAGAGATTGGCCGTCACCGGAACCGCCGGGGCACCCGGAGTCGCCGTGTAACGACCCGCCGGAAGCTCCAGCCAAGCGGTGTTTTTGCCATCGACAATCGTCAGCACGCTCACCAGGGCGTCGCCCTTGAGCGTCCAGCTGCCGGGTGCGAGGTCGGCGAGCAGAACCTGGCTCGAAGCCCTTTCCTTGCCGATTTCAAAGCTGAAAGCCTTCGCGGCCGCCTTCTCCGAGGTGCCGAGCACCACCACCCGGTCGGCGAAGGAGAGCACCACGTTTTCATCGTTTTCGGTCATTTTGACCGGAAGCGGCTTAAACTCATCCTGTCCGATCTGCATCACGGCAAGGAAGGTATCAGTGCCTCGCGCCGCCGCGGGGGTGACCATCGTGCGGTAACCATTGGCCTGAATCGCGCCCATCACCGGAGGCGTAACCGTCTGGCCGAAGTAGGTATGGAGCTCCTTCGCGCCGCCGCGGGTCGTCACCTCGGCGTCCTTCGGCAGCAGCATCGAAACCGAGAGTTTGCCCGGCATCAGCGAACGATTGGCGGTCACGTCAAAACTGCGCCCGTCGATCGCGGGTTTGGTAAAGGAGTTCAGCAGGAAATACTTCTTGAATTCCGGCTTTGCGCTGGTGACGCGATCGAGCGTGATCAGGACGCCGGGGATTTCGATGTTGTCCATGTTGAGAAAACAGAAGGTCCTGGTGTAGTAGGAAATTTTGTCGGTATAGGCCGCCTTCAAATCCGATTTGAGATAGCTGTAGTAGGGTCGGACTTTGTCCGGACCGAAGTCGGCGCTGAGCGTCGTGCCGTACTTGAACAGCGGATTCTTGAGCGTCTCGACGTTGACCGGGTTGCGCTGGAGGAAGCGCTGGCCGCCGTCGTTGATTTTGCCGTATTCGGGCTTTTCGGCGGGATCGTAAACCAACATCACGTTATGCGCAATCGAACGCTTGTTGAAACCGTAGTCGTAGGGCGTGCCGTAGAAGGCGTACATTCCGAGGTCGGTGGCAAGGTCGCCGCGATAATAAATCTGGAAGCTCCCCGCGTCCGCGTGCTGGTGGTTCCCGAAGTGCGTGTCGCCGCCTTTCATTTCCACCACCACGTCGGAGCTGTTGGGGCCGATGTTCCAGCCGGTGCGGGCGACCATCGAGGGCAGCACGCCCTTGAAATAGTGGGTCAAAGGCAGTTTGGCGATGGTGTTTTCCGGCTTGAGCGAGGGATCGTTGAGCAGCAGGAAAAGCACCGGGTCTCCGATCGAACCGCCCTCTTTTTCGAATTCGGCCTTGAGCATCGGATCGGCGGCATAGGTGTAGCCGAGGAAAGTGGTCATCGGCGACTGCCAGTAGCCGCTGATCTTACTGCCGTCGCCGTCGAGCATCGCTTCGCCGTTCGGGGCGCGCATGTAAGCCCAATAAAGGCCGAGGGTCTTGATCGAGGGATCAAAAACTTCGCGGTCCGCCAGCCGCCGCATCAGCCAGACGGCATGCATTTCGGCGGCGAAACGGAAGGCGGCGTAGCTGATGCCCTGGTTGTGGCGGTTCGACTGGTATTCGATCGCGCGAAGCGGCAGAAGCTCCTCGAGCATCCGGTAGGAGCAATACTGATAAGGGACGTTGTCGTCGCCGTAAAGCGCGATCGCCACTGCCAGCAAGTCACGGTTGACCTGGTATTCGTTGCCGTGGCCGTTGACCACGCTCTGGAGGAAGGGCGGCCAGCCGATCTCCATGTCTTCGGCGAGCACCATCAGCTTTTTGGCGAAGAGGTTGCGTTCTTCGACCGTCATCAACTCGTAGCACCAGTCGTAAACCTGGGCCCCGGCGTAAAGCGCGCTGCCGAGCTCGCGGGTGATGTCGAGCATATTGCCGAATTCGACCGCCGCAAGATAATCGGTCATCAACTTGACCGCCTGCAACCCGAGTTCACGGTCTCCGGTCATCAAATAAACGAAGGCCTTGTAGGTCGCCGCCTTCTGCAAGGGGACGTTGTGCTCCGCCGCTTTGCCGGCCGGCGCGGTGTAGGTGAAAGGCTTGGCGGCCTCGGCCTTGACTTCGGCCCAGGCGGCGGCGTTTTCGCCTTTGGTAAGGTTGGCGCGGACCTGGTCGAGCGTCGAACGCGTCACCCACAGCCGGGGGTGTTGCGCGGGCGGGACGATCGCGGGGCGGTATTTAAGAACCGCTTCCGGGACCTTGGGCGGATTGTAGGGACGGACGTCGAGCCGGTCGAGGCCTACGCCTTCGGGGAGCCAGACTTTGATTTCGTGCTCGCCCGCGGTGAAATTGTATTTTTCGAGGTTGACGGTGGTGAAATCCTGATCGCGCCACGGTTCGACCAGCACCCGGTTGCGGGCGAAGTCGCCGTCGACGGAAATCATGATCCGGAGCGAATCGTATTTGTTGTTCGCCTTTTTCATCGCCTCGCGCGCTTTGCCGAAGGAGTCGGCGGCGGCGGTGACCCAGTAGCGGCCGGGTTCGGTGATGGTGAATTTAAAGGTCAGGTCGGCCGCGCCGGCGGGGGTGCTCTGACGCGACTTGGCGTCGGCTTTGAGCATCGCCCCGGCTTTGCCGGAGAAACGGGGGCGTTCGACGACTTCCATCCGGGCGGGATCGAAATCGGCTTTTTCGGCCTCGAGCCGCTGCGGAGCCGGAGCGGCGGTGAGCGTCGTCGCGGCAAGGCACGACAACCCGGCGAAAAGGAGTTGCTTGTTCATCGTTTTCACTTTCCTAGTTCGGTATTTTTGCCGTCGCCCGCTTTCGCCGTCCAAACCGGCGGAGCGCCCTTTTTCTGCAATTCAAGGAAACGGAGTCCGGGGCCGATCAGGATGTTGTGGCCGCCTTTGAACAGCGTGACCCGCGCTTTGCCCGAAGTTTTCCGGGCGTATACAATGTTGTTCGGACCGTAAGAGGGATCGACGAAGCTTTCACCATACGAAGCCGGAACCGCGTGGTTGGCGACGATATAGGCGATGTCTTCGTCGCTGAAGCGGTCCTTCGGCGCGGCAACGCCGTTGAAGACCAGCACCCCGTGCCCCGGCAGCACAAGGTCGTCAAGAATGCCGACGCCGATGTCGACGACAACGTCGGAAGCGTTGGCGATGTGGGTCACCGGAGACCGTTGTTTCGCCTCCTTCAGCGCGGCGGCGTCAGTTTGCGGGTTGCCGCCGCAGGCGCGTTCGATATGGTCCGCGTATCCTTTGTACTTGCCTTCTTTGCTCTGTTTGTGCCACAGCGCGACGTCGCCGATGGGACACCAGGCCGAAACGGCGGCCCAGATTTCCGGGTGCCGCCCGGCGAGAAGCAGTGTGGCGTGACCGCCGCCGGAGCCGCCGATCAGATAAATGCGGTCAGGGTCGACTTTGGCGTTCTTTTTGGCGAACTCGACCGCCGCGACGATGTCGGAGACCATCAGCTCGGAGCCGAGGGCGGCCCGCGTCCAGTTGGGGCCGCGGAAGTTCGGGAAAATAAAGTTCCAGTTCCGTTCTTCCGCACCCTGGGCGTAAGCTTTGCAGTCCTGGGTGTAGTCGCCGCTCCAGGTATGCAAGGCGACCAGCAGAGGCCGCGCCTTGTCGCCGGTCGCGGGACGGAACATCGCCTTCTGCATCGAACCGTCCATCGGAGACGGAATTTCCACCGTCGTCAATTCCGCGCCGGACAGGCCGAACGCCATCGATAGTGCTGTTGCCAGCGCGATTACAGATTTCCGCATGGAGGTCTCCTTTTGTTTAGTTAACGCAGTCCCACTGCTTCGCGTACTTTGCTCATTGTTTTCTCCGCCTCAACCGTCGCTTTGCGGGCGGCGGTGTGGAGAATATCCCAGACCCGGTCCGGGTTGGCGGCGAGCTCGGCGCGGCGTTCGCGCATCGGCTCGAAGTATTTCCAGAGTTTCTCAAAAAGCGCTTGCTTGGCGTGGCCGTAGCCGTAGTTGCCGCGCCGGTAATTTTCTTCCATTTCGGCGACTTCGTCCGGCGTGGCGACGAGCTTATAGAGGGCGACGACGTTGCATTTCGCGGGGTCTTTGGGGGCTTCCATCGGGGTGGAATCGGTGACGACGCTCATGACGATTTTGCGGATCGCTTTTTCGGCGCCGAAGATCGGGATGGTGTTGCCGTAGCTCTTGCTCATTTTCTGTCCGTCGGTGCCGGGAACGATCGCGACGTCCTCGGGAATGAAGCCGTCCGGGATGCGGAAGACGTCGCCGAATTCGTTGTTGAAGCGGATCGCGATGTCGCGGGTGATTTCAAGGTGCTGCTTCTGGTCTTTGCCGACCGGCACGAGATCGCTTTGATAAAGCAGGATGTCGGCGGCCATCAGGACCGGGTAGGTGAAGAGCCCGGCGTTGGGGGAGAAGCCTTTGTTGATTTTGTCTTTGTAGCTGTGGGCGCGTTCGAGGAAGCCGACGGAGGTGAAGTTGTTGAGGATCCACATCAGCTCGGTGACTTGCGGTACTTCGGACTGGCGGAAGAAAAGGGTTTTCTCCACGTCGAGGCCGCAGGCGATGAAGTCGAGCGCGAGTTCGAAGACGTTGGCGCGGAGCGACGCCGGATCGGGGGCGGTGGTCAGCGCGTGGTAGTCGGCGATGAAGAGAAAGGTGTCGCCTTTTTTCTGGAGTTCGACGGCCTGGCGGATGGCGCCGAAGTAGTTGCCGATGTGCGGCGTGCCGGACGGCTGGATGCCGGTGAGAATTCGCATAATGTGTATGTTCCTGTCGTTAAATGTCATTCCTGTTACCCCGAGGCCGACGGTCGGCCGGGTTTCCAAAGGGCAGCGCCCTTTGGCGGTGTGCGAGGTGGAACCTCGCCGTCCCCGCCCGGGCGCAGCCCAGCTCAAGAAACGCGACGCCAGTCGCGGTGCGGAGCCCGGCCCGAGCGGAGGCCGCCAGGCCGGAGCGACCGTTCCACTGCTTCGCTCAATGTCGGCCGCACAGCGGCTTTGACTCTTCCCCGCTCCGTTGTCGCGGGTGCCAGGAGCGACATCAACCGTCGTTCGAGGTTTCCGGGCCGAGAGAGCGAAGCGACCGGCCCGCTATCCCGAGGCCGACGGTCGGCCGCCGCTGGACCGCGCCTCCGTACGACGGAGAGCGAGATTAGCGCTTCGCGCTCTTTTTTTTTATTTGTTTCTTTTTTCTTTTTGTATTGCAATTCGGTTACTCGGGCGCCGTCTCCGATCGCGCAGCGGATCACCTCGGGCTCTACACCGTACTTCAGCTTGAACGCCGCCGCCACCCGCTTCCCGTACTCCTCAGCCTTCCCATCCTCCACCAAATGAATCGAAATCCCGCCGAACCCACCGCCCGACAACCGGCTCCCCAGACACCCCGGCACCGACTTCGACAACTCAACCAGATAATCCAACTCCACCGTGCTGTTCTCAAAATTCACCCGGCTCGACTCATGCGATTCCCACAGCAAAGCCCCGAAGCCCGCCACATCCCCCGCATCCAGACACGCCGTCGCACGCTTCACCCGGTCGCACTCCCCCACCACATGCGCCGCCCGGCGATACTCGCGCAAATCCAGCTCGCCCTTCGCCGCATCCAACTGAACCACCGAGACATCCCGCAAAGTCGACACCCCGGGATAAATTTTGGCCAGCTTCGCCGCCGCACTCTCGCAATCCTGACGGCGCACGTTGTATTCCGAATCCACCAGATTGTGCTTGACCATCGAATTGACCACCACGATCGAATAACCCGCCGGCAGGATCACGTTGCGCAACACTTCGACCGTCCGGAAGTCGGACAGGATCAACGCATTCGCCCGCCCGAAAATCGAGCTGAACTGATCCAGAAGCCCCGATTTCAAACCAAGGTAATAATTCTCCACCCCCTGCCCGACTCGCGCCCAGTCAGCCGGAGGCATTTCAATGTCGAAAGCCTTGCCGAAGGCGAAACCAAACGCCGTCTCCAGCGCCGCCGAACTCGACATCCCCGCCGACAACGGCACCGTCGAATAGATCGCCGCGTCGAAGCCGCCGACCAGGCGGCCGCGCTTTTTGAGTTCGACGATCACCCCCTTGACGTAATTCGCCCAGTCGCGCTTGATCGGCTCGTCGACGTGATCGAGGTCAAAGGTCCGCTCGCTGCCGTCGCGGAAATCCTTCAACCGGCAAACCCGCCCCGAAACCGGCGCCAGCAGCACCGTGGTGTCCTGACTGACCGCGCAACTCAAGACAAAGCCCTGATTGTAGTCGGTGTGGTTGCCCAGAATCTCCAGCCGCCCCGGCGCGCGCGCCAGGATTGTCGCGGGCTTTCCGAAGTGCGCCTTGAAACGATCGTTCAGATTACTCATGTTCGAAGTTCTTTCTTATATAAAACAAATTCGTGAAATACACTGGTCGAAGCTTTCGCGGCCGCTCAAAATATCGATCTCGATCCGCAGAAAGTACATCGGAACGTCGCGCCGGTCGAGCTTCGGGATCCGCACCGCGTCTTTTTCGGTGGTGACGATGAAATCGGCTTTCGCCTCCTTGGCGATATTGACGAAGTCGATGATCTCCTGCTCGGTGTAACGGTGATGGTCGGCGTATTGCTCGCACGCGACGATGGTCGCCCCGAGCGATTCGATAAAGCGCTCGAAGCCAGCCGGGCTCGCGATACCCGAAAGCGCCGCCACTTTGGCCCCCTTGAGCATCGTAAGCTCCTCGCGGCGGCCGCGTTCATGGACCATTTCGAGGTACTTCGGGCGGTGGGTGCATTCGATGATTTCGGCGCGGTGGTTGTGGCTGCGTAGAAAGGTCTTGAGGTGCCGTAGCTTCGGGTGACCGTCCGATTTGGAGAGAAAAATATAGTCCGCCCGGCGGATGTTCTTGATCGGCTCGCGCAGAATCCCGCGCGGCAGAACGTGTCCGCTGCCGAAGGGGTCGGTCGAATCCACCAGCACGATGTTGATATGGGGTTTCAGCATCAGATACTGGAAACCGTCGTCGAGGATCAAGACGTCGGTGCCGAATTTATCGATCGCGTACAGCCCCGATTTCACCCGGTCCTTGTCGACCACCACTGCGACGTCCTTCAGGTTCGACGCGAGCATGTAAGGCTCGTCGCCCGCGTAAGCGGAGTCGAGCAGGAGATTGCGGCCGTCCGAAACCACCTTGGGCGGAATCTCGATCTTCTGCTGGTCGAACATGTGCTTCAATTTGTCCCAGGTCGAACGCTTTTTGCTGCGGTAACCCCGGCTCAGGATCGCCACCTTGCGCCCGTGGGCGCTCAGGGTTTTGGCGAAGACTTCGACCACCGGCGTTGTGCCGGTGCCGCCGCAGCTCAGGTTGCCGATGCTGACCACGAGGCAGCCGAGCGAGTGGTTGCGGATCACCCTCTTGTCGTAAAGCCAGATCCGGAACTGCGTGATCGTGCGGTAAAAACGCGAGGCGATGAAAAGCACCACGATCAGCGCGCGGTCGCGCAGTCTCCG
>JAVBUI010000077.1:0-4168 GCA_031555495.1 Victivallaceae bacterium
TACCCCACCCCCGCCCCCAACGCCGCAGAACAGGCCAAGCGCGACAACCGCGCCTACGCCCTGGAACTTGCCCGGCGCGGCTTCGTCTGCTTCGCTCCCGACCGCCACGGCTTCGGCGAACGCGGCCCGCTGATGCCGGGCGAAACCGATCCGGTCAAAAACATGCGCGCCGCCCAGGCGGCGTTCAAGACCCGATACCCCGACTGGCACCATACCTTCGGCAAGGTCCCCTTCGACCTCAGCCGCGCGCTCGACGCGCTGCTCAAATACGACTTCATCGACGCCGATAACATCGGGACCATCGGTTTCTCCCTCGGCGGCTGGGATTCGCTCTATTTCTGGGGAACGGATCCCCGGGTCAAGGCGGCGGTCATCAACTCCGGCGGCGCCCACTGGATCATCGACTCCATGTGGCTCAACCAGAAATGGCGGCTCCGGTTCGCCGAAGGCCTTGAAAGCGTCAAGCCCAACACCGACTGCTCCGCCCAGGTCTTCATCATGAAAGGCGCTCCGAAACCGTTGCTTTACATGCGCGGCATCCTCGAAGAGGGAACCGATTACGGTTCGTCGCCGGTCAATACGGTGCGGCTGATGCGCGAATATTACCGCACCTTCGGCCCCAATCCTTACCGGGTCCGGGGCAAAAACCAGTTTGCCACGTTCTTCCACGACGAAGGTCACGCGTTCCCCGATTACGCGCAGGGCCTCGCCTGCCATTGGCTTGCGACTCAATTGAAACATAAGGCAAAGGTGACGAAATGAAAACAATGACGCTGCTGGCGGCGGCCCTGACCGCGCTGTCGCTCCAGGCCGGACCGTGGGACTTCAAGTTTCCGACGGCGGAGGAGAACAAGATCTTTTTCGACGCTTTCGAGACGAAAGTGATCGGGCAGGCCCCCGAAATCGTCGATCCCGCCATGACCGTCGATTCGGTCGAAAAAGCCGACGGCTACGAGATCCGTTACGTCTCCTACAACGTTGACAAAGACGAACGGATCAAGGCCCTGCTGCTGGTCCCCGATCACAAACCCGGCGAAAAACTTCCGCTCGTCTTCACTCTCCACCCGACCTTCCGCGTCGGCAAGGACGCGATGGTTTACCGCCACGGCCGCGCGCCGGCCAACGATGCGGAAAAACGCAAATGGGATAACCGCGCCAACGCCCTCGAGCTTGTCAAGCGCGGCTTCGTCTGCTTCGCCCCCGACCGTCAGGGTTACGGCGAACGCGGCCCGCTGCCGGACGAAAAAGATCCGGTCAAAAACATGCGCGCCGCCCAGGAGGCGTTCAAGGCGAAACACCCCGGCTGGCACCACACCTTCGGCAAAGTCCCCTTCGACCTCAGCCGTGCGCTCGACGCCTTGCTCAAACTGGACTTCATCGACCCCGAAAACGTCGGCACCATGGGCCACTCCCTCGGCGGCTGGGATTCGCTCTACTTCTGGGGCTCCGACCCGCGGGTCAAGGCCGCGGCGGTCAACTCCGGCGGCGCTCACTGGATCATCAAGCAATTGTGGTTCGACCAGAAATGGCGGTTGAAATTCACCGAGGGCACCGAGAGCGTCAAGCCCAACACCGACTGCTCCGCCCAGGTCTTCATCATGAAAGGCGCTCCAAAACCGCTGCTCTACATGCGCGCGATCCGCGACATCGGCACCGATTACGGCACCACGCCGCAGGAGAGCATGCGGATGATCCGGGAGTACTACGGTACCTTCGGCGCCAATCCCTATCAGCTTTACGGCAAGAATCAGTTTGCCGGGTTTTATCACGATGAAGGGCACGATTTTCCGCGCTACGGACGGGATCTCGCCTACAGCTGGCTCGAAACCCAGTTGAAAAAAAGTACGAAATAATTTCATTTTCCCGTGATCCGATAAAATAAACCAAATCAGGAAACCGTCGTTATGAAAAAGTCCAAGTTTACGCTGATCGAGCTGTTGTTCGTCATCGCCATCATCGCCATTCTTGCCGGAATGCTGCTTCCGGCCCTGAACAAAGCGCGCGAAAAGGCCAGGCAGGCCACTTGCGTCAATAACTTCAAACAGGGCTCCCTCGGTATGATGCAATATCTCAATGACAACGAAGACTGCCTCCCCCGCTACGTCGCCACCGAGGGTTCGGTGTCCGTCGCCTGGGCCGGACGGCTGGCCCGCGCGGGGTATTACAAGACCGCCAAGGCGCTTTTCTGCCCCTCGGTCAACAATAACCGCGACTGGCCGAAGTTTCTACAGATCCGCATGAATACGGGGGCATTCACTTTGACCAGCTCCACCAACCTTGAATGGTACTACATCACGCTCGGCTACAACTGGGACTACTTTGGCACCGCTACGCGAGTTGGCGGTGTCCTCAAGGTTAGTTCGGCGAAGCGTCCTTCCCAGGTCATTGAATTCGCCGAGTCGATCTGGAAAGGGACCACCGAAAATCGTTCGTATCACGCAGTTTACGCCACCAACAATACTGGAACTGTATGTGGTAACGTCTGGAGTTGGCACGGCGGCCCGGTGACCGTCGGCTGGCTCGACGGGCACGTGAGCACGACCAATATCGGGTCGTCGACCAATGCTTATTTGTTCGATCCCTTCCGCGACGGCAATTTAACGACCAGCAATGACAATTATTTCAAGGCGCGTTGAAGACAGTTTATGGTTACAATTCGTGAAATTGCCAGAGAAGCGGAAGTTTCGATCAGCACCGTCTCGCACGTTCTCAACACCCCCGGGGGCGGCGGCAAGGCGAGCATCGAAACCCGCAAAAAAGTGCTTGCCGTCGCACGCAAGCACAATTACGCTCCGAGCATCCGCGGCAAAGCGTTGCGGGAAGGCAAAAGCTATACCATCGGCTTGCTCGGCCAGCTCGGCATTTACGATTATATCGCCGCCAACAGCTTGTATGGAGCGTCCCGGATTTTCCGCGACGCCGGGTACGGCATCGAGCTCACTCCGGCGCAGCTGCCGCCGCCCCAGCCCGATCCGCTGAAGCTTCCCGGCGTACTGCCGCCGGTGCCGGAGCCGACCGCGCTGACGGTCGAGGAGTATCAGGAGCATCTGCGCGAAGCGGTGAGGCGGTTGCTTCAGCGCGGCGTCGACGGTATTTTGATCCTTGAAGCCGTGAGCGACGCCAACCGGGAGATTTTTACCGAAATTTCGAAGCAGCTTCCGGTGGTGAAGCTTCTCTTCGGCTCCTCCGGCATTCCGTCGATTCCGAGCTCCTACGTCGATCCGACGATGATTGCAAAGCTCGGCGGGGAGTATCTTTGCCGCCTCGGGCACCGCGAAATCGTGCTGCTCGGCAGCCGTCCGGAGGTCCGCGAGATACTCGACCGCTATCTTGCCGGGCGCGGCTTGCGTTTGCGCGACGGGAATATGTTTCCGCTCTGCAAAAGCTTTGAAGACGGCCGTCAGGCGTTGCGTAGAATTTTGCGCGAACGCCCGGAAACGACGGCGGTTTTCTGCTACAACGACACCAACGCCGCGGGGGTGCTTCATGAAGCGCTGCGGCTCGGCATCCGGGTTCCCGACGAGATTTCGGTGCTCGGCGTCAACAACCTTGAAATCTGCGAACAACTTTATCCGCAGCTGACCACGATCGCGATGCCGATCATCGGGCAGGGGGAGGCCGCGGCCGAACTGCTGCTCGAATTGATCAACGGCCGCAAAGCCGGCGACCGGGTGCTCCCCGCCCAGCTGATCGAACGCGAAAGCTGCAGTGCGCCACGAACCCACGAAAGAATCACCACAACATGAATTTCGGAAAACTCTTCCAGTCCCCCCAATTGTCTCCCGACCAGTTGAACGAAGAAAACCAGATCACCGACAAAAATATTCTCAAACGCGACCGGATCAAATTCGGCATCGGCTGTATCATGTACCAGAGCGAAGAGACCGGGCTGATGCCGATCCACACGCTGCTGGTCCGGCTCCTCGGCGGCGGCAACATCGCTCTGGGGATTGTGGCCGGAGCGGGGAGCGCGAGTTCTTTGGTGCAACTCTGCGGCGCGTTTTTCCTGCGCCATCTCAAGTCGAACAAAAAAGCGATGAACCTCGCCCTGAGCGGCGGCATTCTCTTCGGTCTGCTTCTGGCCGGGGCGCTCCTGATATTGGAGGTCAATCCCCGCTGGAGCATGCTGGCGCTGACGGTTTATCTGATCGGCGCTTCCGGCCTTGCA
>JAVBUI010000281.1:0-7226 GCA_031555495.1 Victivallaceae bacterium
GCGCGTGGCCCGCGCTCCGCGGCGCCCCGGCGTGCCGCCTGTCGGGCGGGGGCCGGCCCCCGGGCGACGGCGAGGCTCCGCCTCACACTCCGCCAGAGGGCTCCGCGCCCTCTGGACTCTGCGCCAGGGCCGCGTGGCCCTGGACCCGTCGCTCCGCCTGACGGCTCCGCTCCCTCCTTGGCACGCGTTACTTCCCGATGCAGAAGCGTCCGAAGATATTGCCCAGCAAATCGGGGTCCGCGTTTTCGCCCGTAATCCGTCCCAGCGCGTCCAAACTATGCCGCAGCGGAATCGCCGCAAGCTCCCACTCGCTCCGCGTCAGCAACTCCATCGCCTCCGGCAGCATCACCGCCAGCAACTTCAACTCCCCGGTATGCCGCGCATTCACCGCGATTTCAGGTTCGCTCCAGTCCCCAGACTCCCAGACCAGGCCCGCAAACATCTGCCCAAGTTCATCCAGATTCTCCCCCCTCACCGCCGATACGCAAACCGTCGGCGCATCCAGCTCCGGCAGCGCCCTGCCCCGCGCCAGGTCGATTTTGTTCCAGACCGCGATCTTCTTCGGATGTCCCGCCGCCCGGAACTCCGCAACCTCGGCGTCAAGCCCGGGCTCCGACGCATCCAGCACCCAAAACACAACCTCCGCCGTCCGCAAGGTGTCGCGGCTCCGCCCCACCCCGATCCGTTCCACCGGGTCCTCGCTCTCGCGCAACCCCGCCGTATCGGTCAGCCGCACCGGAATCGAGGCGATCACCGCCCCCTCCTCCAAGGTGTCGCGCGTCGTCCCCGCTATTGCGGTCACAATCGCCCGTTCGTAGCCCAACAGGGCATTCAATAAACTCGATTTCCCGGCATTGGGCCGCCCCGCGATCACCACCCGGATGCCCTCGCGCAGCACCTGCCCGGTACGGTCGGTCGCCAGCAGCGTTTCGACCCGATGCAGAACCGGCTCCAGCTTTGCCCCCAATTCCGAATCCCAATCAAGCGATTCCTCCGGAAAATCAAGGTGGGATTCGCATTCGGCCAAAACATCAAGCACCGACTTTCGGAGTTCGCCGAACTCCCGGCTCAACGCCCCCTGAAGCTGGCGTTCGGCCAAATGCAGCGCGCTCCGGCTCTGCGCCGAAATCAGGTCGCCCACCGCCTCGGCCTGAACTAAATCAAGCTTGCCGTTGACGAAAGCGCGGAACGTAAATTCCCCCGGTTCCGCCTGGCGGCAACCCGCGTCAAGCGACGCCCTGAGCGCCGAATCGGCCGCCAGCGCGCCGCCGTGACAGTGGAATTCAACCACATCGTCACCGGTGTAACTGCCCGGGCCGGGCATATAAACGGCAAGGACCGGATCGCCGCCGATGCGTCCAAGGAGCATTTTGCGGCGGTTTTCCGGCCCCAATCCGGCGCGTCCGCGCCAGACGTTGCGTCCGAATTCCAATGCGCGCGGCCCGGAGATCCGGACCACCGCAATCGCTCCGCCGACGGCGGTGGCGAGTGCGCAAATGGTATCGGTCGTATTCATTGATGTGGTCAGTACTTGACGTCGACCCACTTGCCGGTGCGGCCGGATTCGTAGCACGCGACAATCACCCGCGCGGTTGCGGCGGCGTCTTCGAGCGTGACGTAGGGCGCGCGGCCGGTGCGGACGGCGTCGATGATGTCGGCGATCTGGGCGGGATGCCCGCCGCCGTAATAGCCCTTGCCGACCTGAAGCGCTTCGTCGAGCTTGCAGGCCTTGAAGCGTTCGGTGATCGCTTCCTTGCCCGCCTTGTCGGTGAATTCGAGGAAGGAGGGAACAAAGTCGGTGTATTCGATATAGCCCTCGGTCCCGGTGATGATGTAGTTGCTCCGCCATTCGACCGACTTGCTGCCGGAGGTGGACAAGACGGTGCCAAGCGCGCCGGAACGGAATTTGAGCAGGATCGCGATGGTGTCCTCGGTCTCGATCACACCCTTGTGGGCCAGGTTGTCAAAGGAAACGCAAACCGAATCGATTTCTCCGAGGAAGTAACGCAGCAAATCGAAGTGGTGGACGGTCTGGTTGATCAGAACGCTCCCGCCTTCCTGCGCCCAGGTGCCGCGCCAGGCGTCGGCGAGATAGTATTCATCTTTGCGGAGACACGCGACGGTCAGGCTCGCGGTCAGGACCCGCCCGAATTTGCCGTCGCCGATCAGCTGGCGCAAAACCTGATTGGTCGGCTCGCAGCGGTGCTGGAAGATGCCGCTCGCGGTCAGTTCCGGACGGGCGCGGTGCGCGGCGAGGATTTGATCCAAGCCGCCGTCGGTCGAGGTCAGGCACTTTTCGCAGACCAGGTGTTTCCCGCTCGCAAGCACGGCGGCGGCGATTTCGGCATGGCTCGCGTGGTCGGTGCAAACGCTGACGATGTCGATTTCGGGATCATTGAGAAGGTCGCGGTAATCGGTCACGGCGACGGGAATGCCGTACTTTTCGGCCAGCGCCTTCGCCTTTTCCAGCTTGAGGTCGCAGAGCGCCTTGACCCGGACCTTTTCGTTCTTAAGGTAGCTCTCGATGTGGGTCGGCGCGATCACGCCGCTGCCGATGATGCCGCAGACGATTTCTTTCATTTACTACACCTTTATATAATTGTGACGTGGTCTTATGTTAAAATAAACCGGTTTATAGCAAAAAGCAAGCGCCAAACGGAATTTTTCTCATTCCGTTTTATTTTTGCCAGAACGACCTGAATTGATATCCAAGAAACCCAAGATAACAAACAAACAACAGTGCTCCGTGAAGCCTGGTCAAGCGCTTGCCGTTCAACGCCATCAAAGCGGTCAGCAGCAGCGCCGCAAAACACATGAAACCGATCGCCGCCGCTCCGTTCCGCCCTTCGACGGCGAGCGGATGAAACGCCGAGCAGCTGCCGAAAATCAAAAGCACGTTGAAGGTGCAACTCCCGATGATGTTACCGATCGCAAGGTCGTGCTTCTTCTTGAGCACCCCCGAAACCGTCACCGCCAGCTCCGGCAGCGCGGTGCCGAAGCCGACCACCGTGGCCGAAATCACCAAAGGACTCACATGAAGCATTTCCGCCCCCCAGACAACATTGTCGACCGAAAGCTTGGAGCCCCCCGTGACCATCACGAATCCGGCGATCAGGAGCAATATTTCGGTCAGGGGAAACCCTTTCTGCATCGCCGTTTTTCCGCCGGCTCCGGCCCCTTCGACGTTTTGGGGGTGTTTAAAAAGTGACCGGCAGTAGAAAAACGCCAGCACCATCAATCCGATCCCGCCGAAGCGGTTGAGCCCCGGTCCCCCGCCCTTGCCGAGGCCAACCGCGAACATCAGCACCGCCGTCAGTGCGAAAACTCCGGTCATGAAAAGCACGTCGCGGGTCAGGAGCTTGCGCGGAAAATTGAACCCTTCCCCGATCAGCGCCCCCAGCCCCAGCACCAGCAGGATATTGGCCGAGATGCTTCCCACCACGTTGCCGACCACGAAATCATTCTGGTGACAGATCGAAGCGTAGAAACTCGCCGCGAACTCCGGCAGCGCGGTTCCGATGCTCACCAGCGTCAAGCCGATGGTCAGCTCCGAAACATGCCATCTGCGGGCAATCGCCGCCGCCGCGTCGATGAAGAGGTCGCTGCCCTTGATCAGCAGCAGCAGCCCGGCGACCAGCAGCAGCGCGTTGAGCGCGAGGTACTCGGTATGAAATTCCATTGTCCGTTTACGCCAGTTGATTCAACGCCTGGTCGAAGTCGGCGGTGATGTCGTCGATGTGCTCGATCCCGACCGAAACCCGGATTAAATCAGGTGAAACCCCGGCCGCGATCTGCTCTTCCTCGCTCAACTGCCGGTGGGTCATCGAAGCCGGATGCAGCACGCAGCTGCGGACGTCGGCGACGTGGACAGCGATGGCGGCGAGTTGCAGGGCGTTCATCACCTTTTCACCCGCTGCTTTGCCGCCCTTGACGCCGAAGCAGAGGACGCCGGAGCAACCTTTGGCGAGGTATTTCGCGGCATTCGCCCGCTGCGGGCTGTCGGCGAGGCCGGGGTAATTCACCCAGCCGACCATCGGATGTTTTTTGAGGAATTCAGCGAGCGCGAGGGCGTTGGACGAATGGCGCTCCATCCGCAGCACCAGCGTTTCGCAGCCCATGTGGGTCAAATACGCGTTGAACGCGGTCTGCGGCGCGCCGAAGTCGCGGATCAACTGAACGCGGAGCTTGACCGAGTACGGCGCGGCGGCGAAATCGCGGGCGTAAATCAGCCCGTGATAGCTCGGATCGGGCTCGGTGAAATCGGGGTAACGGCCCGAGCTCCAGTCGAAGCCGCCCTTTTCCACCACGACGCCGCCGAGGCTCGACGCATGGCCGTCGATGTACTTGGTGGTGGAGTGCGTGACGATGTCGGCCCCGAACTTGAAGGGATTGCAGAGGACCGGGGTCGGGAAGGTGTTGTCGACGATCAGCGGCAGTTGATGACGGTGGGCGGCGGCGGCGAAGCGTTCGATATCGAGCACCACCAGCGCCGGATTGGCCAGTGTTTCGGCGAAGACCGCTTTGGTCCGGGGCTCCACCGCCGCGTCGATTTCGGCGTCGGTGGCCTCGGGGGAAATAAAGGTGAAGCGGATGCCCGACTTCTTGAGCGTGTTGCTGAAGAGCGAAACCGTGCCACCGTAGAGGCTCGACACCGCGACGATGTGGTCGCCGGACGACGCGATATTCATCAGCGCGAGGGCGTTGGCGGTCTGGCCGGAGGTGGTGGCGACGGCGGCGACGCCGCCTTCCATCGCGGCGATTTTGCCTTCAAAGGCGGCGACGGTGGGGTTGGCCAGCCGGCTGTAGAAGAAGCCTTCGCGCTTGAGGTCGAAGAGGTCGGCGACGCTCTGCGCGTCATTATACTTGAAGGTCGTGCTCTGATAAAGCGGCAGCACCCGCGGCTCGCCGTTGCCGGGGGTATAGCCTGCTTGCACGGCCTGGGTTTCGATTTTCCATTGTTGATCGGACATCTGCGGCACCTCGTTATTTTAAGTTGATTTACACCTTAATGTAATGTCAAATCCGACTTATTTCAATCGCTTCTATTGAAAAAGGGGGTTTTTGGAGTATATTAGGAAGATACAACAAAGGGGATTCCGAATCGAAAATGAAGCGTTTCGAACTTGACGTAACGGTCGCGAACCGTCTGGGCCTTCACGCCCGCCCGGCCGCGGCCCTTGTTCGCCGGGCGAACACGTTCAAATCCGACGTCATGCTGGTCAAGGATGGCGAGGAAGTCAATTGCAAAAGCGTCCTGTCGCTGATGATGCTGGCCGCCGGAGAAGGCACCCGGCTCCGCATCCTGGCAATGGGAGCCGAAGATGCCGAAGACGCCGTCCGGGCGATCGCAGGCATGTTCGAGGAACGCTTCGGCGAGGAGTAACGAGTGAGAACCAAAGCAGTCGAAGAGACTTTCCAGGCGATTCCGGTATCTCCGGGGATTGCAATCGGGCGGGTTTTCGTTTTCCGCGGCCGGACCGACCGGACCGCAATTCCGGAAGATACGGCCATCTCCCCGTCGGCGATAGAAGACGAAATCAAACGCTACCGCGACGCGCTCGAAGCCACCCGCGCGGAACTAACCGAGCTCCGCGAAGAGATCCGCCGCCAACTCAACACCGCCGAGGCGGGAATTTTCGACGCCCATTTGCTGATCGTCGAAGACCAGGTGCTCAACAGCGAAGTCGAGAAACAAATCCGCGACGAGGCCAAGAGCGCCGATTACGCTTTTTACCGGGTCAGCGAACACTATATTTCGGTTTTGTCCAAGATGCCGGACGAGTATTTGCGCGAACGCGCCGCCGACATCCGCGACGTCGCCAACCGGGTATTTTCCCATCTCGCCTCGGGCGGCAGCGGCCGGCTCGACACCCTGACCGACCGCCGGATCGTGGTCGCAAGCGACCTTGCCCCGTCCGAAACCGCCCAGCTCGACCGTGAAAAGGTGCTGGGCTTCGCGATCGAAAGCGGCAGCGCCACCAGTCACACCGCGATTCTGGCGCGTTCGATGCGCCTTCCGGCGGTAACCGGGCTGCCGCACGGACTCATCGAGCGGCTGCGGGCCGCCGACAAACTGATCATCAACGGCTTCGACGGCAAAGTCATCCTCAATCCGACTTCGCGCACCGAAGACGCCTACCGGCTGAAGGCCGAGGAGGCAGGCCGTTTCTATTCCGATCTGCGCCGTGAAAGCGCCTTAATGCCCGAGACCATGGACGGCTTTGCCGTTCAGCTCGCGGGCAACCTGGACGCGGTGGTCCAGACCGGCGAGCTGAAAGAAGCGGGGGCCTGCGGCATCGGCCTTTTCCGCACTGAATATTTGTTCCTCAACCGCGAAATTCCGCCGGACGAGGAGGAACAGTACGAAGTTTACCGTTCGCTGCTGGTGGCGACCGAGAACCGTCCGGTGATCGTCCGCACGCTCGACATCGGCGGCGACAAGCTTTCGGCGGCGATGCACCACGCGCCCGAGCAAAACCCCTTCCTTGGGTTACGCGGCATCCGGCTTTGTCTCCGGGAACGGCGCGACATTCTCCGCACCCAGCTGCGAGCGTTGCTGCGCGCCGGGGTTTACGGTTCGCTCCGGATCATGCTGCCGATGGTGACGCTGGCGGCCGAAGTGCGCGAGGTGCGCGAAATGATTCGCGAGCTCCAGCAGGAGCTGGCCCGGGAAAAACTGGAATTCGCAAGCTCGATTCCGGTCGGCGCGATGATCGAGACTCCGGCCGCCGCGCTTCAGGCTGAAAAGATCGCGCAAACGGTCGATTTCTTCAGTATCGGCACCAACGACCTGGTTCAATACACGATGGCGATAGACCGCGGCAACGAGCGTGTTTCTTATCTTTACCAGCCCGCTCATCCGGTGATTCTGGAATCGATCGCGCGCTGTGTCCGGGCGGCCCGCCGTCATCATATCTGGGTGGGGGTTTGCGGCCAGATGGCGGGCGAACCGGAATACACGCCGTTGCTGGTGGGGCTCGGGGTTCACGAGTTAAGCATGGATTCGGAAGCGATCGGCCCGGTCCGCCGGGTGATTCGCGCGCTGTATATGCACGAAGCTGAAACGGCGGCCAGACAAGCTCTGGAGGCGGAGAGCGCGGAAGAGGCGCTGGCGATTTCGCTCAAGCTTCTCCGCCGCGCGGCGCCGGAGATTGCGGCGCTGCTGTCGCAGTAGAGCGTGCCGCAGACCAAGTAAGGAGCGGAGCGCACCAGCGCGGAGCGACGGG
>JAVBUI010000235.1:0-11561 GCA_031555495.1 Victivallaceae bacterium
TGATCTCATGCGGCAGTGTAGGTGGGGGTGCACTCGCGGCATCGATACTCCAGGGCCCCGCGTGCCACAGAGCAATCCTACGCGGTATCGAACTGCCACGTCTCGCACAAAGCACGGACGCGAGGGAATCTTTCCGCAGAACAGCGGGAAGATTCCGGAGCCTTTGGAGCAGGGGGTCTAGAGGGGGCGAACCTTTTTTAAAGGTTTGCCCCCCGGCAGCCCAACTTCCCAAGGGTCGGCGGCAAAGCCGCCAGGGGTGCAGGGCCGGCCGGTCCTGCCGGAGGGTAGCTGGGGGTGAGGAGCCCCCGGACCGATGCGCTCGGCAACCGTATGGGATATCGCGAGCGGGACGGGCTTGGATGGCGTCGCTCCGGCCTGGCGGCCTCGCTGTTCCGGGCTCCGCTCGCTCCGTCGTCGCTCTTCGTGAGCTGGGGCTCCGCCCGGGCGACGGCGAGGCTCCGCCTCACACTCCGCCAAAGGGCTGTGCGCCCTTTGGATTCCGCACCAGGGCCGAATGGCCCTGGACCCGTCGCTCCGCGCTGGTGCGCTCCGCTCCTACTTAGGTCTGCGGCACGCCCTCACAGGCGCCTGCGTGCGCTCAACATCCTCGCCCGGTAGCGGGCCGGGGAGCATCCGTACTGTTTGCCGAAAAGCGAGTAAAACCGGCTCAGGCTCTGGAAATTCAACTTGCAGGCAATTTCCGCGATGTCAAGATTCGTTTCGCTCAACAGATGGGCCGCATGGTTGATCCGGAGCTCGTTGATATAACCGGTCGGCGACTTATCCAGATAACGCCGGAACACCTTGCAGAGATGCTCCGGTGTGTACCCCGACAATTGCTGCATCCTCCGCAACCCGATGCTGAAATTCTCCGGACGGCTCATCTTTTCGCAAAGCTGCGAAAGCCAGTCCGGGATGCCTTCCAGCTGCAAATAGTGTTTCTCATTGAGGAAATAACGCGAAAACAGATTGACCAGCACCGCTTTGATATGCGTCCTCCGCAAGGGCGGCGTACAGCCTGCTCCGTTGAGCGACAGCAGCTCCTGTGATAACTCGTTCATCTGCTTCTCCTCGACCCGGAACACCGCCGAAAGCACCGGTTCGGTGTACTTATGGAGAAAACTGTCGTCTTCAAGGTAAGTGCTCAGCGAAAGGAAAATTTCGAGGTCAAAGGACAACAACAGAAATTCGCAGGCGTCCAGCTTTTGCGAGGGGAGGAATCCATGCACATCGCCCGGCCGGACGAAGACCAGCGAGCCCGCCGACAACTGTTGCTTTTCGCCATTGACCCGGTGGACGATCTTGCCGGAAAGCACCAGGATGATTTCAGGATATTCGTGGCGGTGTTCGTCGCTGCCGGCGCCGCTGTTGAGGGTATGGTAATAAAGATTTCCCCCGGTCGGGATCGAAGAGGGTGTCCCGCTCCTTTTCCAGGCGATCGAGTGAAACGACACCTCCGCCCCCACGGCGGGATCGATGAAACCGTCGATTTCAAGCTGTTTTTGTTTCATATTCAAATAATATATGTCAAATTGATCATATTGCAAATCGATGCTATATTACATAGCGATTCATTTTCACCTGGAACGGCGATGAACAAAATCTATAAAAAACTGGCTGGCATTCTCTTCGGAACCGGATGGATGCTATGGCGCGGGCTATTGACGCTGATGGCGGCCGGAGTGCTCTATTTTTACCCGGATGTTGCACGCAAAATTTTTGCCGGAGTCATCTGGACGGTTCTGGCGGCGGTGCTTGCAGCCGGAAGCGTGGTGGCGGCAAAGTCGAAGTCGCCGTTCCCGGCCTGGCTCGGTTTGGGGGTCCCCGCGGCGGCGGCGATCATGTATCTGGCTTTTGCCAGGATCAACCTCGTCGGCGTCTGGGGCGTTGCGCTCTGGGCGATTCTGGCGGCGATCGCGCTCGGCTGGGCCGGATGTTCACGCGAGGCTCATTGGCAGGCCCGGCTGGCGGCGGTTGCGGGGGCAATCCTGGCGGCGTTGGCGGCGGTGCTTTTCCTGCGCCGACCGAATCCCGATTTCATTGCGTCGAGCGCTCTTTTTGCGCTTTTTTTCGCCGCCCTCGGAGTGCTTCTCATCGCGGCTCATCCAATCAAAGAAAAACGAAAGTGATGTTTTTATGGACATGACCATCGACGAACTCAAGGAGTACCTCAATCAGGCCGACCGTTTCGGCAAATTCAACGGCATGCGGCTGACGGTACTGAAAATCGGCTATGCCGAAGCCGAAATGGAAATCACCTCTAATTCCCTCAACGGGCTTGACCTCGTTCAGGGAGGCGCGATTTTCACGCTCGCCGACCTTGCGCTGGCCGGGGCCGCCAATTCACATGGGTTCCACACCGTCTCGGTCAGCAGTTCGATCTCCTACGTCCGGCCCGGCTCAGGAAAGGTCTTGAAGGCGGTCGCCCGCGAGGCCAACCGCGGCAAGCGCACCGGCCTCTACGAAATCGAAGTCTTCAACGACCAGGGGAAACTGGTGGCGAAAATGATCAGCACTACCTTCAGCCACGACGCGCGCTTCACCAAAGATATGTCAGTCGAATAACCGGAATTGCCGGTATTCGCCGAGCGCCGCCGGGACGGTGCCGCTGGCGAGGTAAAAGGCGTTGTTCCGGTAGTCGAAAATCACGCTGTAAATATTGCAGTCGAGCAGAATTTTTTTGTTGCGGAGCAGCGCGGCGATGTCGTGCCAGCCGGTGATTTTGCTTTCACGCACGATCCGGTCGATGTCGCCGGTGCGCCGGTTGCCCCATTCCATGTTGTCGGCGCAGACGATGCCGTCGCGCGCGGGGCGTTCGAAGACGTTTTCGCTGCCGGCGACGCGCTCGAATATCGAACTCCGGCGCTCGGCGGCGCTGCTGAGGCCGATGCAAAACGGCATGCCTTTGGGGATATTGATGATCCGTACCCTTGCCTCGTCGAAGCTTTTGCAGTTCTCGGCGATGTCGCGGATGGCGATGAAGACCGGGTAATGGGTTTCGCCGCTCCGGTTGATGCCGAGCTGGTTGAACGACATCGCGATCCCTTTTTCATTGATGATGTCGAGCGCGCCGATCAGGCCCGGAAAGGTGATGTGAACGGTGCGGAGCCGTTCCCTGCGGTTCTCGCTCCTGACAATGGTCACAAGATAGTTGCCGACCCCGCCGAGGTTGTCCCAGTCGAGGTTGTGGGCGTGGTAGAAGCCGTTTTCGGCGTCGGCGTGGATCTGGCGGCAGCCGGAGGCGTTGAGCCCCATGTCGAGAAAGCTGTTGCCGAGTTTCAGCGTGGCGGTGTCGACGCCGCTGCCCCGGGCGAGTCCTTCGACTTCGTCTTTCCAACGGGCCGGAATCTCTTCGAAGAGGCGGGTCGCTTTCCGCTGATAGTCGGGAAAGGTTTTGCGCGGGGCGAAGTGCCGGATGTAGATTTTGTCGAGCAGCCGGATTTCCCATTTGAATTTTTTGCCCATCGCCGTCCCGCGCTCGCCCGGCTCGTCGAAAACAGTCAGCTGGTGGGGGGCGGGAGACGGCAGAAGACTCCAGGCCAGGCGGCGAAAGCATTCCTGCCCGCCGGGAATCAGGCAGATCAAAATAAGCAGCAGCAAAGCGGTGATGTAACCGGAGAAACGGATCTTCCGCCAATTCATTTTTTTCATCGTTTTCCCCTGTTTGGCCGGATGGCGCGCGCAATACGTAGTATAACCCGCATTTGTGAAATAAACAAAGAAATCTTGAAAAATAATTGAAGGACGTGTATTGTCAGTTGTGTGTGTTCGACAACAAGAAAGGAAAAAAGTTATGGTAGACCAGCATAATTCTTCACTGGACTGGCAGAAACACACCGGCGACATCCTGGTGATGGCGGTCGGCTCGATCGAGCAGCACGCCGGGCATCTGCCGGTCGGGATGGACTGCCGTTACGCCGATATGATGGCCAAAGCGGTCGCCGAACACTTCGACGCCGCGCGGCTGCCGACGATTCCGATCGGCAATTGCTTCGAACACAGCGGCTTCCGTGGCTCTTTCAGCTTCCGTCCCGAAACCTTGATGGCGATCGTCCGCGACCTTGCCGACGAAGCCGAGCGCCAGGACTTTCCCATCGTCATCCTCGTCAGCGGGCACGGCGGCAACTACGCGCTCGCTCCGGTGGTGCGCGACATCAACCGCCGGGACCGCAAGGTGAAAATCCTGCTGGCCGAGTCGGAGGCTTTCATCGACGGCTCCTGCTGCGAAGCGCCCGGGCTCGATATGCATGCAGGAGAATATGAGCTCTCCATCGCGCTCGCCGAGGGCGTGCCGCTGACCGGCCCGGTTCCGGCCGGAAAGGTTACGGAAGACGCGGTGCCGTTCCGGCGCGGGGATTTGAATACCTTCGGCGTCGGTCATTTTCACGAAGCGGGCTTCATCGGTTTTCCCGAGCTCGCGAGCCGGGAAAAGGGAGAAATCCTGCGCGAAAAAATGCTGGCGAATATGCTCGCCTACCTCGACGACCGGGTCGATCGGCTCCGCGCCGGCCGCCGCTACGCGGGACGCGGTTAAAGCTTGCGACGGAAAATCCGGTCGGCGAGCTTCATGTTTTCGCGCACCGGAACGCCGAAGGGGCAGCGCTGTTCGCAGAGGCCGCAGTAGATGCATGCCGAAGCGGGCATTTTGAGCGCTTCGTAATGATTCCTTACCGAATCCGGCACGTTGTCCGGCGTCGCGCGGGCGAGGTCGAGGTATTTATTGACCGCCGCGATGTCGATCTTGGCCGGACAGGGGAGGCAATGGTTGCAGTACATGCATTTGCCTGACAGACTGAACGAGGCTTCGCTCCCCAGAATCGCCGAGTAATCAAGCTCCTCCGGCGTCGCGCCGCAGTAGGCGGCGGCCGCCTTGACCTCCTCCGGGGTCCGGCAGCCGACGAGGACGCTCGCCACGCCGGGACGGTCGAGCGCGTAGGCGCAGCACTGGGGCACCGTGAGCGGCGCGGCAAAGGGAGATTCCGAAGCCGAGAGCAAACGGCCCGCCGCAAGCGACTTCATTACGGTAATGCCGACGCCCCGCGCTTCGCATTCGCGGTAGAGCGCGGCGCGGTCGGGCGCAACGCCGCCGACATGGCGCAGTGAATCGAAATCCTTCAGCGCGCAAAGGTCATAAGCATCGCACGCCGCGGGCATCAGGTCGTAAGCGGGGTTGATGCTGAACATCATCACGTCGAAGAGCCCCGTCTGGACCATTTTGAGCGCCGAAACCGGTTCGTGACTGCTGAATCCGAGGGCACGGATCGCGCCGGAGGCTTTGAGCTCCAGCGCGTAATCGATCACGCCGTTTTGCACCATGGTTTCGAAGTCGGAGAATTCGTCGACGAAGTGGAGCATGCCGATATCGATGTAATCGGTTTGGCAACGGAGCAGAAGGTCGTCGAAAAATTCCCGGCAGTCGGCCAACACCCGCGACCGCTGGTACTGGCCGCGATAAATGACGCCGAGATGGCCCTGGAGCATCACCTTTTCGCGCCTGCCGCGCAGTGAACGGCCGATCGCCGAACGCACTTCCGGCTGCGGCATGAAGACGTCGAAGAGGTTGACGCCGTGCTCGATCGCGCTCCCGACAACCGCGTCGACTTCCTCATAGGGGCGGCCTTCCAGGTGTTCACAGCCGAGGCCGATCACCCCGATTTTCATCGTGCTTTTGCCGAGATTGCGGTAGATCATTTGGTCAGTTTCTCCATTGCGCTTGCGATCCGGCGGAGCGATTCCGCCCGGCCGAGGATTTCCATGATTTCAGTCGCCCCCCCGGGGGTGACCATCTGGCCCGCGACCGCGATGCGCAGCGGCCACATCACCAGGGCCAGCTTGTAGCCTTTGGCTTCGGACTAGGCATTGATTGTCGCATTGAGCGATTCGACCGTCCAGTCGGAGACCGGTTCGAGGGCGGCGACCAGCTCGGGGAGGATCGCGGCGGCGCTTTCGGGATCGGCTTTGCTCTTTTTGTTGAAAAAGAGATCGGTACCGTATTCGGGAAGTTCCAGCAGAAAGCCGATTTTTTCGGGAATTTCGGAGAGGATCAGCACCCGCTGCCGGAGGAGCGAAGAGAGGAGGTCCCACTTCGCTTCGAGCGCGGTTCCCGCCGCGCCGGAGAAGGGAAGCGAAACGGCGGCGAATTCGGCGGGCTCCAGCGCCTTCAGGTACTCGCCGTTCATCCATTTGAGCTTGTCGTAATCGAAGACCGCCGGAGCGTGGTTGAGCCCTGCCAGGCTGAAAGCGGCCTTGAGCTCGTCGAGCGAAAAGATTTCCCGGTCGTTCTTGGGCGACCAGCCGAGAAGCGCGATGTAATTGATGATCGCGGGAGCAAGATAGCCCTCGGAAATCAGGTTTTCGAAGCTCACCGAGCCGTGGCGCTTCGAGAGCTTGGCCACCGAGCCGTCTTCGTTGCGGCCCATGATCAAAGGCAAATGCACGTAGGTCGGAATCTCCCAGCCGAAGGCGGCGTAGAGCAGATTGTATTTCGGCGTCGAGGGCAGGTATTCGGACCCCCGGACCACATGGGTGATCGCCATCAGATGATCGTCGATGACGTTGGCGAAGTTGTAGGGCGGCTTGCCGTCGCGCTTGAGGAGGATCTGGTCGTCGAGGACCTTGTTTTCGATGGTGATTTCACCGTAAACGGAGTCGGTGAAGGCGGTCGAGCCGGAACGGTCGATCTTCTGGCGGATGACATGGGGATCGCCCGCGGCGAGGCGCGCCGCCACGGTTTCGGGCGTCAATTCCCGGCAGCGTCCGTCGTAACCGCCGCCCGGCGTCGCGTCGGCGGCGGGCTCGTCTTCATTTTTGTCGCAGAAGCAGTAATAGGCCGCGCCGGATTTAACCAACTCTTCGGCATAGGGGCGGTAGCTGTTGCGGCGCTCGCTCTGGACGTAGGGCCCGTAATCGCCGCCGAGGTCGGGGCCTTCGTCGTGCTCGAGTCCGGCTTTGGCCAATGTCGCGTAAATGACTTCCACCGCGCCCTCGACCTGGCGGGCCTGGTCGGTGTCCTCGATCCGCAAAATGAATTTTCCGCCCTGCGAGCGCGCCAGCAAATAGGCGTAAAGCGCGGTCCGCAGATTGCCGACATGCATAAACCCGGTCGGGCTCGGGGCAAAACGTGTTCTAACCATGATATTCCTCTACCGTTGTTTGGATAAATTTACACCGTCAGGGTGCCTTTTGCAAGACGGAGGGGGTTGAATTACGGCAAAGAAACGCTACTGTAAGCTATACTGCAAAAATCGGGAACCACATGTCATGCTGAAAAGTCTCATCCGTCCGGCGATGATTTTCGTGCCGCTGACCTTCGGTTTCTTCGTCCCGGTCGCGGGAGGATTCGGGTACCTGATTCGTTATTTGATTGCGGCGATGCTGTATCTGATCTTCCTCAAGCTCAAATTCGCCGATCGCTGGATCCGCAAAATTCACTTTTATTTGCTTGGCTGGAACATCGCCTACGCCGTCGTGCCCTACCTCATACTCAACACATTCGGGTACCGGCAGCTGGCTCTGGCGGCCTTCTTCATCGGCATCGCGCCGACCGCCAATGCCGCGCCGGTGATCATCGGTTTCCTGCGCGGCAACGTCGGCTTCGCGGTCAGCGGGTTCCTGGTCTGTACGGTCGGGGTGTCACTGGCGCTGCCGCTGCTCCTTTCATTCGTCACCGGAAACTTTTCGACGGCTTTCCTGAGGCAGGTCGGGGGGGCGCTGGGCTTCGTGATCGTGCTCCCGGCGCTGCTGGCGTTCCTGACCCGGGCGGTCCACCCGGCGGCGGAGAAATGGCCCGCGAAACTGCAGAATTTTTCATTCGCCTTGTGGTCGCTCTGCCTCCTCATCGTCGCCTCGGAGACTTCGCTTTTCCTGAAGCGCAACACCGATATCCCGCATGGCATCCTCTGGCAGATCGCGGGGCTGTCGCTCCTGATGTGCATCGCCAACTTCGCCACCGGCTACTGGATTGCCCCCCGGAGGTTCCGGCGCGAATGCAGTCAGACGCTCGGACAGAAAAACACCAATTTTACCCTCTATCTGGCGCTCGCCTTCGTCAATCCCCTGAGCGCGATGGGGCCGATTTTCTACATCCTGTGGCATAACTCCTACAATGCGATCCAGATATTCCTTTTTGAACGAAGACACAAGAAACGCACAAAATTACCATAAATCGCCATATTTTCCCATTTACATTTTCCTTTGCGCCGCTACAGTATTGCAACGTCCCCTGTATTTACAGCTAAATAAGGAATCGGTTATGAGAAAGAAAATCGCCTTCATCGGAGCCGGCAGTTTCGGCTTCACCCGCGGCCTGGTCCGCGACCTGCTGACCTTTCCGGCCTTCCGCGACGCCGAAATCGCGCTGATGGACATCAGCGACGAACGGCTCGACTTCGTCAAAACCGCGGTCGACCGGATCGTCGAAGCCGGCAAATACCCGGCCAAAGTAACCGTCACCAAGGATCGCGCCGAAGCCCTCAAGGGCGCCGACGGCGTGCTGATCACGATCCTCCAGGGTGGGGTCAAGACCTTTGCTTCCGACATCGAAATTCCCAAGAAATACAACGTCGACATCAACGTCGGCGACACCCGCGGCCCGGCCGGGATTTTCCGCGCGCTGCGGACGCTGCCGGTGATGCTCGACATCTGCGCCGACATCCGCAAGCATTGCCCCAAGGCGATCGTGCTCAACTACACCAACCCGATGGCGATGCTCTGCCGCGGAATGCAGAGCGAATACCCGGATCTTGCGATTTCCGGCCTCTGCCACTCGGTTCAGGGAACCGCTTCGATGCTGGCGCGCTGGATCGGGGCCAAGGACAAGGACATCACCTACCGCTGCGCGGGGATCAACCACCAGGCGTTCTACCTTGACTTCAAGTGGAAGGGCAAGGATGCTTATCCGTTGATCCACAAGGCGATCACCGGCCGCGAAGAGGTTTACAAGGAAGAGCTGATCCGCAACGAAATGTACCTCGCGCTCAACTATTACGTCACCGAGTCGAGCGGACACAACTCCGAATACAACGCCTGGTTCCGCAAACGCGTCGACTTGATCGAGAAGTATTGCACCCACGGCACCGGCTGGAATCCGGGGGTTTACGCTTACATTCTCAACGAATACCGCAAGCGCGAAGTCGACTGGAAGAAGAAAATCCGCGAAGAGCTCAAGAAGCCGGTCGAGCTGGAGCGCGGGCATGAGTACGCGTCGTATATTTTCAACGCGGTATTCGGCGACAACACGCTTTATGAATTCAACGGCAACGTCCGCAACTTCGGTTTGATCGACAATCTGCCGGAAGGCTGCTGCGTCGAAGTTCCGGTGCTCGCCTCCAAGCGCGGGCTCGATCCGATGCACGTCGGCGACCTTCCGGCCCAGCTGGCGGTGCTGAACAACATCTCCGCCCGCTGCGAAGAGCTTGCGGTCGAAGGCGCGCTCGCGGGCGATCCCAATATGATCTACCATGCGATTCTCTTCGACCCGCTGACTTCGGCGGTGCTGTCGCTGGCTGAAACCCGCGACATGGTCAACGAAATGTTCGCGGCGAACAAGAAGTACCTTGGCTACTTCAAGAGCCTGAAGGTCAAGATCTGAGTTTTGACCTGAAAAACGCGTCCGTCTGAACAACGGGCGCGTTTTTTTTTGCATTCCGAGGCCAGAGTTCGGCCAGCAGTGCCGGCTCCGGCTGTCACAGCCCGGAGTTTTGCGACGAAAAATCGCTTTTTTTGCAAATCCAGGTTGAATTTTCAAAATAACGGGTTATCTTTATACACTGTCTCCGGTATATGCGGAATCGGTTCACGCGGGGGAGTAGCTCAATTGGTTAGAGTACCACCCTGTCACGGTGGATGTTGCGGGTTCGAGTCCCGTCTCTCTCGCCATTTTTCACGAAATGGCGCGCGGCGAAGAGGTTCGGCATGAGACATGTTCTGCGTTTTACAACGCGGGGGAGTAGCTCAATTGGTTAGAGTACCACCCTGTCACGGTGGATGTTGCGGGTTCGAGTCCCGTCTCTCTCGCCATCTTTTTTGTTTTTGCTTTGCCGCGCGGTCAATCTCGCATTTTGTCAGTCGTCGTTTCTCGGTCACATACTGAAGTATGCTCCCTCGCGCCTCCTTGGACAAAATGCGACATTGCCTCGCGCGGCTTCGCAAAAACGGCGTGTTGAATACGCGTATCCGAGCCTGCCTGCGGCTCGGCTCCGGGGAATGAATGAGCCTGCCTGCGGCTCGGCTCCGTGTGACTTCGTGTTCTTATTATCCGCGGCGTTTTTTTCTTACGCGAGGCGGTTGTATTGTGGGGGGCAGCGGGATATATTGATTCCGTTTTCAACTACAAACGGAGATTTCTATGCCGAGCGTTCTTTGCAATCGATTGTTCCATGTGACTTTAGCAACGATAGCCTTTATTTCGCTTTCCGCGGCCGAAGCTCCGCTGCGCGAGACTGACAGGGGGGCGCTCGAGGAGCAGTACCGGCTGATCGAGGCGTTTCCGGTTCCGGCGGACGGGGTTTACCTCAGAAGCGGCAAGGGGCTTCCGCAGCTCGTCTGGCCCGAGGCCGGGGCTCCTTTCACGGTCCGGTTCTACGATGAAAATGCGCGCGAGGTCGGGGAATTCGGCGAAAGCGGCCTTTATCTTGCTTCTGTCGAAGCCGATTCTCCGCGTTTCGGCAAAATGCGCCGCCTGGTGCCGTTTTTTCACCGCCGCGACGGCTATCTCCCCACGGCGGCCGAGCTCGACGCCTGGCAGCAACGGCTGGCTCCGGGACAGAATTGGGGAGAATGGGTCAAGGATGATTCGCCGAAAAAACGTTATTTCTCCGAAAAAGATCCGCTCCGCTGGGTCGAATTGGTCGAAAAAGATCCGGCAGGAGCGAAAATCATCGCGAATATCCGCAACGGCGGACGCGGCGAAGACAAAAATACGATGCTTGCGGGCCCCATGGTCCAATTTTACGAACAGTCGCTCAAAACCCGCTTCGCAATCGACGGCGTCAAGCCGAAACCTCACTCCGTCAAGGTCAAATCTCCCCCTGCCCCCGTCCTCCGCCCCGGCACCGAAGCCGAAGCCGGGTTCAAGCCCGGCTCCCGCGAGAAACTCCATGCCACCGCCAAAGCGTGGTTTGAGCGCACCAAAGAGCCCTGTTCCTTCGTCGTCGCCCGCAACGGCGTGATCGTTTATCAGGAAAGTTTCGGGAACGACTCCGAAGGCAACCCGGTAACTGAAAATACTCCGCTCTTCGCCGCGTCGCTCACCAAATTCGTCAACGGCCAGCTCTTCGCCACCTTCATCGACGAGGGCGCGGCCGATCCCGGCGACCGGATTTCGAAGCTGCTGCCGGAGTTCGCCCGGCTGCCTGACGGTTCGGCGAGCGATCTCATTTTCCGCGACTGCTTCGCCCACACCGCCGGGCTCCTCGACCGCCACGCCAGTTTCGGCGGCATCGGCGGCAACGTCTTCAGCGACAACGCCGTCTGGAGCATTGCGCCGGGGCTCAAGAGCAATGCGCCGATGCTCTACAACGGCGACGGCCACAACCTCGCCGGGCGCGCGATGGAGCGCTGCA
>JAVBUI010000181.1:0-11022 GCA_031555495.1 Victivallaceae bacterium
GGGCCGAGCTCGGCACGGTTTACCGTTACGAGAAGTCCGGCGTGCTCCACGGCTTGCTCCGCGTCCGCGGCTTCACCCAGGACGATGCGCACATCATTTGTACGCCCGAGCAGATCGAGGAAGAAATCGCCGAAGTTCTCCGCTTCAGCCTCGCGATCTGGAAAGATTTCGGTTTCAAGGAGATCAAAGCCTACCTCGCCACCCGGCCCGAAAAGGCGGTCGGCGATCCGGCCCGCTGGAGCCAGGCGCTGACTTCGCTCGAAAAAGCGGTCGCCAAATGCGGTCTCGACTGTGAAGTCGATGAAGGCGGCGGCGCGTTTTACGGTCCCAAAATCGACCTCAAGATCAAGGATGCGATCGGCCGCGAATGGCAGACCACCACGATCCAGTTCGACTTCAACCTCCCCGAGCGCTTCGACATGAGCTATATCGGCGAGGACGGCAAAAAGCATCAGCCTTACATGGTCCACCGCGCCCTTTTCGGCTCGATCGAGCGCTTCTTCGGCATCCTGATCGAACAGTACGCGGGCGCGTTCCCGGTCTGGCTCGCGCCGGAACAGGCGCGGATCCTGCCGATCACCGAACGCCAGCTCGAGGTCGCCAAGGAGAAGATGATGGAGTTGCGCAAACTCGGCTTCCGGGTCGAAATCGACGAGCGCGCCGCCAGTCTGGGGGCGAAGATCAAGGACGCGCGTCACGACCGGATTCCGTATTTGCTGGTGCTGGGAGCCGAAGAGGCCGAAAAAGGTTCGTTCTCGGTCCGCAGCCGCCGCGAAGGCGAGCTCGGCGAGATGAGTTTCGAGGCGGTTGCGAAAAAATTGCAATCCGACCTTGATAATAAAGTTTGTTGAATTATAGTAGATTAAATACATTCTGGCCGCGTTTTTCCGGCGGGCGAAGCCTCCCGGGAAAGCGCGGATAATAAGCAATTACCGGAAAAACTCAAGAGGTGTTGTTATTGCTAAGTTGCTGAAACAGGGGGATCGGTCGTTCACGGCGGATCAGGTGCGGCTGGTGTGGCCGGACGGGGAAAGACAGGAAGTCGTATCGCTGGCGCGGGCGCGCGAGCTTGCGGTGGAATCGGGCCTTGATCTGGTGCTGGTTTCCGACCGCGCGGTGCCGCCGGTGGTGCGCGTCATGAACTTCGGAAAGCTCCAGTACGAGCAGAAGAAGAACATGAAGGAGCAGCGCAAGAATTCCGCGACTCAGAAAATCAAGGAAATCAAGTTCCACGTCAACGTTGACACCAATGATTATCAGATAAAAATCAAAAAGGGACTTGAATTTCTGGAAAAAGGGTATAGATTAAAACTCACGTTAGCGCTCCGGGGCCGTGAAATGGCCCATCAGGACTTGGCTTTTGAGTTGATCACCAAGGTTCTGGAAGATCTGGGCCCGTACGGCGAAGCCGACGGCAAGCCCAAGCTGCTGGGGCGCAATATAACGGTCAATTTCGCTCCCAAATAAGGCCGGGGGCGACCGCGGGCGGCCGGCCGGCATCTGCCGGCGCAAGCGGAATGAAAATGCAATCTGAAAAGATATGGAGAAAACGATGCCCAAGCTGAAGACCAGAAAATGTGCCGCCAAGCGGCTCAAAATGACCGGAACGGGCAAGTTCCGTCATTTCAAAGCGGGTGCCCGTCACTTGATGACCGGCAAGAGTGCCAAACGCAGACGCAATCTCCGCCATGACGGCGCTGTCTCGTCCGCTGAAAGCCGTCGTATTAAAGTTGCACTGCCCTACGGGCTCTAAGAAACGGGAGGCCGATTATGGCAAGAGTCACTTATGCCGTTCCCTCGCGCAAACGCCGCAAGCGGGTATTGGAGCGCGCCAAGGGTTTTTACGGAAACGCGAGCAAGAACATCCGCACTGTTTACGATGCGGTCGACAAAGCGATGGTCCACGCTTATCGCGGACGCAAGCAGAAGAAACAGCAGTACCGTGCGTTGTGGGTTGTGCGTATCAACATCGCCTGCCGCGACCTGGGTACGACCTACAGCAAATTCATGGACGGACTCCGCAAGGCCAATATCGAGTTGAACCGCAAGGTTCTGGCCGATCTGGCGGTTCGGGAGCCTGAGCAGTTTAAAAGCCTGGTAGAGAAAGTCACCCAGGCCTGACAACGCTGACCCGTTCAGAAGACAATTGAACACAGCTTGAAAGCGGGTGATGATTCACCACTTTCAGGCTGTTTTTGTTTTTGGGCCACGCGTGCCGCAGCGCCAAGAGGGAGCGGAGCGCGTAAGCGCGGAGCGACGGGTCCAGGGCGGTGCCTTGGCAGGATTCCAAAGGGCGGCGCCCTTTGGCGGAGTGTGAGGCAGCGCCTCGCCGACCTCGTCCGGGCGCAGCCCAGCTCAAGAAACGCGACGAAGTCGCGGTGCGGAGCCCGGCCCGAGCGGAGGCGGGCGCAAAGCGCCTGCCGGAGCGATCGGCCGCGCCAGCGCCCACGTAGGACCTGCTCCATGGACACGGAGATACGGTGTACGGAAGGACGCGCAGCGTACGGAGTGATATGACTTAAATTTGTACCTTAATGTTAAGTTGGTTGCAATCTCCGCAATTGAAAACAAATATGAATAATCATATCGTTGAGGATATACAAAAATAATGAGCACGGTAAAATATGAAAATATAGAAATGCAAAGTAAGCTGACTGTTACTATGAGTGACGACATGGTACGGATTGTTGGAAATAGAAAAGCTCTTAAAGGTTTTGCTGAAATAATTTCAAGTTTGGCGGATATGGATCCTAATGAAGTTGATATTCCCATTGGGGCTTATTTGCATATAGGTTTTTTCCCTGGTACAAAATTGACAAAAAAATCTATATCAATTGAGATTTGTCAGAAGTCTCCCAAAAACAAATGATGTGTCATTGGTTTTGGAGATAGACAGTCCAAGGACACGCGGCGCGTGGAGTGGTGCAATGAAGCCAGGCATAGCGATTCGCTCTCAATCCCGGATGGTTCCGGGGGTGAAGGCCAATTGATATGCAACCATCAACAATGGATTGAGTTATGAATGTGATTATTGAGAAGATCAATGCGGCGCTGGAGGAGGCCAAGACGCGTTTGCGGAACGCGGCCGATCCGGCGGAGATCGAACAGGTGCGGATCGAACTGATCGGGCGCAACGGGCTCTTTCCGGCTTTGAGCAAAGAGATGGGCTCGGTTCCCGCCGAGGAGCGGCGCGCCACCGGTGAGGCCTTCAATACCGGCCGTGAAAAACTCCGCGAATGGATGGAGACCGCCACCGAACGCCTCGGCGCCGGTTCCGCCGCGTCGGCCGAAAAAATCGACCTCACTTTGCCCGGCCGCCAGTGGAAAGGTGGGCACAAGCACCCCGTGACCATCATCGCCGATGAATGCGTCGCGATCTTCCGCCGGATGGGCTTCATTGTCGCCGACGGGCCCGAGATCGAAACTGTTTACCACAACTTCGACGCGCTCAACGCGCCTGCCAACCACCCGTCGCGCGATCCCCAGGATACCTTTTATTTCGCCGACGGCAGGATTCTGCGGACTCAGACCTCGCCGGTCCAGATCCGGGTGATGGAGTCGCAGGAGCCGCCGGTGCGCATTGTCGCTCCGGGCCGGGTTTTCCGCCGCGACACCCCCGACGCGACCCACAGCATGAACTTCCACCAGATCGAGGGGCTTTATATCGACAAGGACGTTTCGATGTCCGACCTCAAGAGCGTGCTCCAGGCGTTTGCCGCCGAGATGTTCGGGCCGAAGGCCAAGATCCGGCTGCGTCCGCACTTTTTCCCGTTCACCGAGCCGAGCGTCGAGTACGATTTCAGCTGCATCATGTGCGAAGGCAAGGGGTGTCCGGTCTGCAAGCACTCCGGTTATATCGAAATCGCCGGGGCCGGGATGGTCGACCCCAACGTGCTCCGCAACGTCGGCTACGACCCGGAAATCTGGTCCGGCTATGCCTTCGGCATCGGGATCGAACGGCTTGCGATGCTGCGTTACCGGATCGGCGACATCCGTTATCTCTATGAAAACGACGTCCGTTTCCTCGGACAATTCCAAGCTGAGGTCTGATCATGAATATTTCAAGAAACTGGCTCGCGCAATACGTCGGGCTCAACTGCGACCTCGCCACGCTCTGCGACAAGCTGACCATGGCCGGAATCGAGGTCGAAGCGATCGAAAACACCGGCCGCGTCCCCAAGGGGATCGTGGTCGGTAAAATCCTCGAGCGCGCGCCGCACGCCAACTCCGACCACCTGTCGGTCTGCAAGGTCTTCAACGGCAAAGAGGAGCTCCAGATCGTCTGCGGCGCCCCCAACTGCGACGCGGGCAAAACCGTGCCGCTGGCGGTGATCGGCACCGTTTTTCAGACCCCCGAGGGTGAATTCTCGATCAAGAAGTCGAAGATCCGCGGCGTCGAATCCTTCGGCATGCTCTGCAGTGCCCGGGAGCTCGGTCTCTCCGACGACCATGACGGCCTTTTGATCCTCGACGACGCGCTTGCGGCGGGAACCTCGCTCGAAGAGGTGTTCCCCGGTGACAGCATGCTTGAAATCGAAGTCACGCCGAACCGTCCCGACTGGCTTTCGCACTGGGGCGTGGCGCGCGACGTGTCGTGCCTCCTCGGCACCGAGGCGAAGCTTCCGGCGCTCGAAGCGCTGACGGCCGAGCCGGCTCCGGCGAATCTGGTGACGGTTGAGGACTCCGCCGCGTGCCCGCGCTACATCGGGCGGGTCATCCGCGGCGTCACCGTCGGCGAAAGCCCCGACTGGCTCAAGGAACGGCTCACTTCGGTCGGCCTTCGTCCGATCAACAACGTGGTCGACGTGACCAATTTCATCCTGATGGAGCTGGGGCAGCCGCTCCACGCCTTTGACCTCGACCTCCTCGCCGGGGGGCGGGTGGTGGCGCGCCGGGCCCGCAAGGGTGAGTCGATCGTCACGCTCGACGGCAAAAAGGTGGAACTTTCGGAAAAGAACCTCGTGATCGCCGATGCCGAAAAGCCGATGGCGCTTGCCGGGATCATGGGCGGCGAATCGAGCGGCGTGACCGCCAAAACCGTCAATATCCTGCTCGAATCGGCGATTTTCGACGCCGCCAATATTCGGAGCTCCAGCCGCGAACTCGGGATTTCGAGCGATTCCTCCTACCGTTACGAGCGCGGCGTCGATTATGAGATGGCCGATTACGCCTCCGACCGCGCGGCGGCTCTGATCGCGGCCCTGACCGGCGCGAAGTCGGTTTCGGCCAAGGCCGATGTGACGCCGGGCGCTCCGGCGCGCAAAGTGATTGTCTGCCGCTTCGACCGGATCCGCGCCCTGGTGGGTGTGGGCATCGCCAATGAGGCGATCATTGACATCTTCCGCAAGCTCCGGCTCGAAGTGGCGAAGGTGAGCGGCGAAAGCTGCGAAGTCACCGCTCCCTGGTTCCGGCTTGACCTCGAGCGCGAAGCCGACCTTGCCGAGGAAGTCGCCCGGATTCACGGGCTCGACAAAATCCCGGTGCTGCCGGTGACCGGCAAGATGGTCTCTTCGATCACCGACGACGCTTACGTCAAACCGCAGCAGATGCGCGACCAGCTGATTGGCTTCGGGCTTTTCGAATGCATGCACTACAGCATGGTGAGCGAAAAATCGGCGCTGGCCGACACCCGCTTCCAGCCTTCCGACCTCGTCGCGATCGACAATCCGCTCAGTCTCGAGCTCGCGGTGATGCGGCCCTCGCTCTTTGGCGAAATGCTCGGCTCGGTCGAGCGCAACATCGGGCGGCGCAACCTCAACTTGCGGCTCTTCGAGCTCGGGCGGGTCTTCTGCGCCAACCGCGAACTCTTCGCTGAAGAACGGCTCGAGTGCTGCATCGTCCTGACCGGGCAGAAGCAGCCGGAGCGCTTCTCGGACGAGCTCAAGGAGTGCTACGATTTCTACGACCTCAAGGGCCTCCTCGAGAGCTTTGTCGCGCAGCGCGGCATCGAAAACTACGGCTTCGAGGCGACCGAAGACGGTCGTTTCGCGCCCGGCATGGCGGCGGCGCTGCTGGTCAACGGCGTCCGGGTCGGGGTTTTCGGGCTCCTGGCTCCCAAAATCACCAAATCGTGGCGCACCACTCATCAGGTTTACGCGGCGGTGCTTGACGCGGAGCGGCTGCTGAAAGTCAAACCGCGCTCGGCCTACTGCCGTCCGGTTTCGGTCTTCCCGGCGGTTAGCCGCGACGTCGCCTTTGTCGCGCCCGCTTCGCTCGAACATGCGGCGGTGGTCGATTTCATCCGCCGCTCCGGGCTCAGGAACCTCGAATCGGTCGAGCTCTTCGACATCTTCACCGACGAAAAGAACCTCGGGAGCGGTCGCAAGAGCATGGCCTATTCACTGACCTTCCGCAACGCCGAGCGGACTTTGACCGACACAGAAGTCAATCAGGCCTTTGAGAAGCTCCGCGAAAAACTCGCCTCCGGGCTCAAGGTCGAATTACGCTAAGGAAAGGACGAGCAATGGGAAAGATGAAGCATTGGCTGGTCGGCGCGCTGCTGGCGCTTGCGGCGTTGGCGGCGACGGGGGCGGATTGGGAAATCGTCTGCTCCGAAACCGATTATCCGTACCATTTGCAGGGCATCGCCTGCGACGCGGAGAACATCTACTGGTCGTTCACCGACAGGCTCCTTGTGACCGGTTGGGACGGCGTGAAGCGCAAGCAAGTCGAAGCGGTTTCCCATCACGGAGATATTTGCCTCGTGGAAGGGAAACTCTACGCCTCGGTGCTTTTGTACGACAAGGAAGCTCTCCGGGCCGCCGGAGGAAAGACCGGCTGGATTTACGTCTACGACGCGGCGACGCTCGCGCTCGAGAAGAAAATTCCGCTCCCCGACACGCCGCGCCCGGACGGGATCACCTTCCGCGACGGGCGTTTTTTCGTGGCGGACGACCCGCACGGCAAGGACTTGCATCCTTCCACCCCGTTCACCGAGTATGACCTCGATTTCAAGAAGTTGAAGGAAACTGCCGTCACGCCGGGCGAGGAAATCGCCTACGGCATCCAGACCATGACCGCCGTTCCCGAAGGGTTCTTCCTCGGTCTCTACGCCAAGGCCGCCGGGACGGTGTTGATCGACAAAGCGGGCAAAGTGCTCCGGTCTTATCCGGGGATCCGCACCTCGGTCGGCATGGCCGCCGTCCCGGAGAAGATCGCGGGGAAGTCGCGCCTCTATCTCACGGCGGCGAACCGCTACCAGGGGGAACCGCGCGTTTACGGCGCGGTGATCACGGTTTACGAGTATCTGCCGGACGGGACGCTCCGGAAGGTGGAGAAGCCCTGATTTCCTGTCGAAGGTCTTGCACAAACGTGTTTATGGCAGTATAGTAAAGGGATAAACACAAGATGGAGTTTTTTTGCTATGAATAAAGAAATCGGACAGATTCTGGAAGGTTCGCTCGATGCGAAGGGAATGAAGTTCGCGATCGTCTGCGGGCGCTTCAATGAATTTTTTGTCAGCAAACTGCTTTCCGGCGCGGTCGACGCGATCGTCCGGCACGGCGGCGCCGCTTCCGACATCACCGCCGCCTGGGTTCCCGGTTCCTACGAGATCCCCTTCGCGATCCGCAAATTGCTCGCGACAGGCAAATACGACGCGATCATCGCCCTCGGCGTGGTGATCCAGGGCGCGACCCCCCACGCGGGCTACATCAACTCCGAAGTCGCCAAGGCGTTGGCCCAGCTCGGCATGGAGTCTGGCACCCCGGTCACCTACGGCATGATCACCGCCGACAACATCGAGCAGGCGATCGAACGCAGCGGAACCAAAGCCGGCAACAAGGGCGTCGACGCCGCGCTGGCGGCCATTGAAATGGTGAATCTTACCCGGAACATCTGCTGACATGGATTTTGACAACGAGCAGAACGACGGCAAAATGCACGCCAAGCGGCTCGGCCGCGAACTGGCGATGCAGTTTCTCTTTCAATGCGAAATGAACGGCGTCACGCCCGAGATGGGGCTGTGGCAGGAGTTTTTCGAGGAAATGAAAGCCGAGCACGGACTCCGCGACAACCGCTACGCCCGCAAGGGGCGCGAGTACGCCGAGTTCCTCTTCTCCAACATCGTGATCCACCAGGACGGCATCGACGAGGTGATCCGGGGGCGCTCGGAGAACTGGGAATTCGACCGGTTGTCGCTGGTCGACCGCAACCTGATGCGGATCGCGGTCTGCGAAATGCTCTACGACGACTCGGTGCCGCCGGTGGTCAGCATCAACGAAGCGGTGGAAATCGCGATGGATTACAGCGGCGAGAAGTCCGGCTCCTTCATCAACGGCGTGCTGAACGGCGTCAAGGATACCTTGACCCGCCCGGCGCGCGAGGGGCGCAAAGCCGGGGAGAGTAAATGAGCTCCATTTTTTCCATCTTCAAAAAAGGTCTGGAAAAAACCGCCGTCCGGGTCGGGCGTGCCCTCGGCAGCGTCTTCACCGGGTCCAAAACCTGGGACGCGGCAAGCTTCGACGACCTCGAAGCGATGCTGATCGGCGCCGACTTCGGCGTCGCGGCTTCGACCCGGATCGTCGGAGACATCCGCGACCGTTACGAACGCGGCAAAATCGCCACCAGTGAAGAAATTTATCAGGTCGCGGCGGAGACGGTGAAAACCATTCTTTCGCAGCACCAGCGCCCGATCGGCTACGTCGAAGGCGGGAAACCGACCGTCATTTTGATGGTCGGAGTCAACGGCAGCGGCAAAACCACTTCGATCGGCAAGCTCGCCGCGCATTACAAGAGCGAAGGCAAACGCGTGATGATGGCCGCCTGCGACACTTTTCGCGCCGCCGCGGTTGAGCAATTGCAGCTCTGGGGCGAACGCACCGGGGTTCCGGTGGTGGCGGCGAAGCACGGGGCGGACCCCGCGAGTGTGGCCTTTGACGCGGTCCAGTCCAGTCTGGCGCGCAATATCGATATTCTTCTGATCGACACCGCCGGGCGGCAGCATACCCAGAAGGGGCTGATGGACGAACTCGCCAAAATCCGCCGCTCGGTGGACAAGGCTTACCCGGGCTCTCCCCACGAAGTTTGGCTCACGGTCGACGCTTCGCTCGGGGGCAACGTGGTGTTTCAGGCGCGCGAATTCTCCAAATGCACCGGCGTGACCGGGCTCATCCTGACCAAGCTCGACGGCACCGGCAAGGGGGGGATGGTCGTGGCGCTGCATCAGGAATTCGAGCTCCCGACCTTTTTCGTCGGGCTGGGCGAACAGATCGGCGACCTTCAGCCTTTCAGCCCGGAATTTTACGCCGACGCGCTGTTCCGGCAGGAACCGGACCACAACTGATTTGAGGTGAATGATGGCCAACGATGCCCGATACATGCTCCGCGCAATCGAACTTGCCCGCAAGGCTTACGGACAAACCGCCCCCAATCCGATGGTCGGCGCGGTCGTCGTCCGCAACGGCAAAATCGTCGGTGAAGGCTACCACCACGGCGCGGGACTGCCGCATGCCGAGTCCAATGCGATCCGCGACGCGCTCGAGCACGGGCGCAAGCTCGAAGGGGCGACGCTTTATGTAAACCTTGAACCGTGTTCGACTTACGGGCGGATGCCGCCTTGCACCAAGGCGATTTTGCAAACTCCGATCAAAAACGTGGTGATCGGCTCGCTCGACCCCAATCCGGCCCATGCCGGGCGCGGGATTCAAATTCTGCGCGAAGGCGGGATCAAGGTCAAAACCGGCGTGGAATTGGCGGCTTGCGAGGAATTGAACCAGCCGTTTTTCAAATGGATCACCACCGGCAAACCTTTTGTGATGCTGAAGATGGCGATGACCCTCGATGGGCGGATCGCGACCGCGGAGGGGGAGTCGAAATTCATCACCGGGCCCGAGGCGCGTGAACGCGTTCAGCATCTGCGTCAGGGCGCGGGGGCGATTCTGGTCGGGGGCAGGACCATGCGGCTCGACCGGCCGAAGCTTTCGGTGCGCAATGTGCCGGACTGGCCCTGCCAGCCGAAGCGCTTCGTCGCCAGCCGGACGATGACCAGATCGGAATTGACGGAGCTCCTCGGGAGCGACGAAAATCTTCCCGGCATCGTGGCGCTCGAGGACCGCGCCGGGTGGGAAGAATTTTTGAGCTACCTCGGAAAACAGCAGATTCTTTCGCTGTTGATCGAGGGGGGCGGCGACCTTGCAGGGCAGGCGCTGGCGCATGGGCTGGTCGATATGATTGAATTTCACATCGCGCCGAAGTTGCTGGGCGGCAATGCCGCGCCGGTGACGGGGGGGGCGCTCAATATTGCAAATTTATCGGAAGCGCTGGAACTGGAACGGGTCAGGACGACGCGTTACGGGGTTGATACCGCGGTTTCAGGTTATATCAAACGGCGGGGGCGCTGAAGATGTTTACGGGTTTGGTGGAAATGACGGCCGAGTTGGTCGGGCGTAAACGTGAGGGTTCGGCGGGGAAGCTGATGCTCAAGATGCACCGCGAGTTCCCGGAGCCGATGATGGGCGAAAGTGTCGCGGTCAACGGCTGCTGCCTGACGCTGGAATCGGCGGCGGGCGGGATTTTCACTTTTCACACTTTGGCGGAGACGCTGGACAAGACCAATCTCGAGGGGATCCCGCGCGGCGGGTTGGTGAATATCGAGCGGGCGCTCGCGGCGGGGGCGCGGCTGGGAGGACATATCGTTTCGGGGCACATCGATACGACCGGCCGGGTGTTGAGCTGGGAGCGGCGGCGTGACGATGTGGTTTTGAAGGTTTCGCTGCCGGCGGACCAGAGGCCGTTTGTGGTGGACAAGGGATCGATTGCGATTGACGGGGTTTCGCTGACGGTGGTAAAAGTCGGAGAAGACTTTTTCTCGGTTGCGCTGATTCCGACGACGCTGGCGGAGACGGCGCTCGAGTCGCGCAAGGCGGGTGACGCGGTGAATCTGGAAACGGACCTGGTGGGGAAATACGTGTACCGCCAGTTGATGCTGGCGGGGAAACTGGAGCGGGGCGTCACGATGGAGACCCTCGAACGCGCGGGGTTCCTGTAAGGAGCGGAGCGACGGTCCAGGGCAGTGCCCTGGCG
>JAVBUI010000076.1:0-2693 GCA_031555495.1 Victivallaceae bacterium
GGGCCGAATGGCCCTGGACCCGTCGCTACGCGCTTACGCGATCCGCTCCCACCTTGGACGCTGCGGCACGCGTCACGGCTCAATATTCCCCGGCGTATGCCGGTGATCCATGCTCCGCTTGTAGTATTCATCCCAAAGCTCGATCTTGAACTCCCTGACCATGTCTTCGCTCGTCACGTCGTCCAACTCGCTCGACAACAGCACCGCGCCCACATAATCAGGATCGTAAATCGTCACCCCTCGCCCGTACTTTTTCTTCACATCCTGAAGCTTCTGCCAGTTTTCATCCAGGTGAACCACCTGATAGTCCAGGTTGATCGACGCCGAAATCCGCTTGATGTAATTCGTCGAATGAGCCACCCGGTCACCCAACGGATTGATGATGTTGTTCTCCAATCCCGCAATCGAGCCCACAAAGTAACTCCGGCAATGGTACGCCCAGTAATTCTGCATCAGCCCGCCATGATACATCGACGAAAAAACCAGCAAATCAGGCCGCTGCGGCGCATATTTCTCCAGCAATTCATGGAAATTGAGGTCAAAGCAGATCGCCATCGCCACCCGTCCGAAGTCGGTTTCGAAAACCGGTGCGTCCTTGCCGCAGAGAATTCCGCCCTTCAACGTCTCGTTGACGACCAGGTGGTTTTTGTTGTAAGTCCCCACCGTTTCGCCGCCACGCCCGATCAGCTCGGTCGAGTTGCGGTAGGTGCCGTCGTCGAGCTTGCGGGCCGCCGAATAGGCGATATAGCAGCGGTTCTTGCGGGCGATTTCGGCGAAAGCGTCGCGCACCTGGTTGCCGCGGACCGTGTAATAAGCCTGCCGTTCTTCCATGGTATGGGCGGGGTAACGGTCACTCGCTTCGGGAACGACGATCAAATCGGGTTTATCGGCGATGATCGTATCCACTTGTTCGCTCCAGAACCTGATCATGTGATCGACCGCCTCCTGACCATGCAGGACCAGGGGATATTGCGGGGCGGGGCCGAGGGAGCTGACCACGATTCTTCTGCGTTTTTTCATTGCCGGACTTCTCCATATTTTGAGGATTGAACATTGTTCGACATATTGACAATACGCCTGGCCGGGTGTTTTTTCAAGCCAGCGTGGAAAAAAATCTGCCATATCTCGAAAACCACGCCCGGAACCGCCCATTTTTCGATTGAATTTTCAACGCGCGCGTGTATAGTAAGAACAACGGCGCGCATAAGCGAATCCGTCAGACCGCACAACTTACTGTGCCGGAGCCGACCGTTTCGGCGACAAGCATCGTAAATCCGCCGGGAACCCGGAATCCGGCGGCGGAGCTCATTCCCCGGCACGAATCGCCGGCCGCCCGCCGCCCCATGAATCCGGACCGCCCGGCAATCGGAAAGTTTTTGTGTTATGCCGAAAATTCACTCCACCGCCGTTGTCGCCGACGGGGCGATTCTCGCCGACGACGTCGAAGTCGGCCCGCTCTGCTATGTCGGGCCCAATGTCAAAATCGGGCCCGGCTGCCGGTTGATCGCCCAGTGCAACATCGACGGGTACACCACGATCGGATCGAACAACACCTTTTTCCCGTTCAGCAGCATCGGCCATCCGGCCCAGGACCATGGCGTGGCCCCGGGGACGGTCAGCTACGTCGAAATCGGCGACGACAACGTCTTCCGCGAAAACACCACCGTCCACTCCGGCACCAAGCCCGACACAAAAACCGTAGTCGGCAACCACGGCATGTTCATGGCGGGAGCCCACATCGCCCACAACTGTACCGTCGGCGACCACGTGCTGCTGATCAACGGCTCTGTCCTCGGCGGTTACGTCGAAGTGGCTGACCGGGCTCTGATTTCCGGTTTGTGTGCGATTCACCAATTCTGCCGCGTGGGTCGCCTTTCGATTATTTCGGGCGGTTCGGTTTTCTCGAAGGACGTTCCTCCCTTCATGATGGCCGAAGGGCGCAACGGCGGAGTCCGGATGATCAACCTGATCGGCCTCAAGCGCGCCGGATTCTCCGAAGAGGCGATCTCGGTCGTCAAGCATCTTTACCGGATTTATTACCGCGACGGCCTCTCGGCGAGCAATGCGATCAAAACGATCCAGCAGGAGCTGCCGCAGACTCCGGAAGTCCTCGAGTTCCTGAACTTCTGCGCCACCAGCAAAAAGGGCGTGCTGTCCGCCCGGCTCGGAATCGGCCGCAGTTGATCATTGTATTTTTGTCATTGAAATAACGTATCAGAAAGGAAGTTCCATGGTTGACGCATTGCAGAAAAACCCGAAATTCACCCCCCGCCGCGGACCGCTGGTGCTGGCCATCCTCGACGGTGTAGGCTACGGCAAATATCAGGACGGCGACGCGGTCGAGCTCGCCTACACGCCCGAAATCGACCAGTTGACCGCAAGCTGCCCGCATACCAAGCTCAAGGCCCACGGCACCGCCGTCGGCATGCCTTCCGATGACGACATGGGCAACAGCGAAGTCGGGCACAACGCGATCGGCTGCGGCCGGGTTTTTGCGCAGGGCGCGAAGCTGGTCGAGGAAGCCATCGCCGAGGGCAAACTCTTCACCGGCAAAGCCTGGCTTGAAGTCGTCGCGAACGTCATCGAAAAGGATTCGACGCTCCACTTCCTCGGCCTTTTCTCCGACGGCAACGTCCACAGCAACATCGCCCATTTGCGCGCGATGATCGAGAAGGCCGATGCGGCGGGGGTCA
>JAVBUI010000101.1:0-5596 GCA_031555495.1 Victivallaceae bacterium
CTGACCACGACCAGTGCGGCGGGCAAAGGACGCGAACTCCCGGTGCGCGACGCCCGTTATTTCTTCGACGGCTTCGGGATTGAGGGAGAAGAAGGAGACCTGATTTTCATCGGCTCCGGCAAAATTCCGGCCCAGGTCGTCAAAGCCGACCTCGAAAACACCCGGCTGCTGCTCGACCGCGACGTGGACTTCGCGGCCGGAGCTCCGGTGAGTTTGCCGTACAGCGGAAGCGCCCCCGACCTCGGAGCTTACGAAAAGGACATGACGACCGCCCCGGCGATTCCGCCCGACCTCGGACAACAGGCTCCCGCTCCGACGCTCCTCGCGTGCGACTTCGAGCCCGGACGCCGGGAGGATTTCTTTTATTTGTTCAGCACCACCTACATGCCTTTCTCCGAATCCGCGATCGACGGTTCGACCGCCGCGTCGGGGAAGCAGTCGCTCAGGATTTCCGCAGCGGAAAACACGCCGGAGGCGGGCGGATCATTCCTCGCGACGTTCCTCCCGCTCCCGTTCTGGGAAATCGACCGGCATCCCGTGGTCTCTTTCACGTACCGGATTCCGCGCGGCGTCCCGGTCGGCGTCGCGCTGGTCTTCTTCGACGACGCGAAGCTCAACGTCGTCGAATTGTGCCTCGGCGGCACTCCGTCCATGCGCCCCCAGCCCGGAGTGACCGATGCCGGGCTGCTGAAGCTTCTCGACGACGATCAATGGCACGTCGCAGAAATCAATTTGAGGGAAATCAGGAAATTCATCCCGGCGGCGACGATGATCAAACAATGGCGCTTCATCACCGGCGGCAACGGCAAAAAAGGCGACCGCTACTGGATCGACGATTTCGAAATTAAATGCAATTGAAACTTGCCTTTTTGCAATCCGCAACTACTATAAGTGAGGAACCGCGACAACAACCATACAGTGTGCCCAAAATGAAATATCATCCGATCGCCGCTTATCTCCGGGACTCCCGGTGCGAACGCACGCCTTTCATGCCGATCCTGATGCGCTTCTGCGCCGGGTACACCAAGACGCCGTACCGCAAATTCATTCTCGATCCCGAAGCGCATTGCCGGAGCAACATCGAATGCGCCCGCGCCTTCGGCTCGGACTGGGTCAACGTGATGAGCGACCCCTACGGTGAACTGGAAGCCTACGGCGCCGAGATCGAATACCCGGAAGACTCGCTTCCGCTCGACCGGGTGATCCTCTTCGACACCCTTGAATCGCTCGCGAAGCTTGAACACATCGACTTCATCGGCAACCGCCGGATCCAGGGGCGGTTGGAAGAGCTCCGGATCTTCCGCCGCGAACTGGGCGACAGCACCGCGATCTGCGGCTGGGTCGAAGGGCCGCTGGCCGAATACTGCGACTTACGCAGCATGACCAACGCCTTCCTCGACCTCTACGACGATCCCGATACGGTCAAAAAAACGCTGAAAACGCTCTACCGCAACGCCGAACGCTTCATCACGCTCCAGGTCGAAGCCGGAGCCAATATGATCGGCATCGGCGACGCCGCCTGTTCACAGCTCGGCGAGGAGCTTTACCGGGAATTCGCCCATGAACACGAATGCCGGCTGGTCGAACACATCCACCGGCTCGGCGCGCTGGCGAAGCTCCACATCTGCGGCAACACCACTTCGATCCTCCCGGGCATGATCGCGACCGGAGCCGATATCGTCGACGTCGACCACCTGGCGGGACCGATGGTGAAATTCGTTCACCTCCTCGGCCCCCATCAGGTTTTCTGCGGCAACCTCGACCCGGTTTCGGTCGTCCGGGACAGTGACCCCGCGACAATCAACCGGCTCGGGCGCGAACTGCTGCAACAGCTCCCGGGGAAGCTGATCCTCTCCGCAGGCTGCGAGATCACGCCCGACACCCGGCCGCAAAATCTCCACGCCCTGTCAAAAGCCTGCGTTCATTGCAGCTGAATCACGAGGAACATACATGAAGAAAATTCATCTTACAACTGATTTTGCAGTCATAGGCGGCGGCATCGCCGGGATGTGCGCGGCAATCGCAGCCGCGCGGGCCGGATTGAAGGTTGTCCTGATGCACGACCGCCCGGTCCTCGGCGGCAACGCCTCGAGCGAAATCAGGATGTGGATCTGCGGCGCCCACGGCGAAAACATGCGGGAAACCGGCATCGTCGAAGAGCTTCTGCTGGAAAATCTGTACCGCAACCCGGAAGGCAACTATTCGGTCTGGGACTCGATCCTTTACAGCGCGATCCGGCGCGAAAAGAACATCACGCTATTGCTCAACACCGCCGCCTTCGAGGCCGCAATGGACGGCGAAACGATCAAATCCGTCACCGGCTACCAGTCGGCGGCGCAGACTTTTTTCACCGTCGAAGCGCCGCTCTTCGCCGATTGCTCCGGCGACAGCGTGCTGGCCCCTCTCACCGGAGCCGAGTTCCGGCAGGGCCGCGAGGCGCAAGGCGAATTCGGCGAAAGCATCGCCCCCGCCGCCGCCGATTCGAAAACGATGGGCATGAGCTGTCTGCTTCAAGCCCGTGAAACCTCCGAACCGCATGACTTCATCGCGCCGGAATGGGCGAACCGTTACGAAAACGGCGACGCCTTCACGCTGCGGAGCCCCGCTCTCGAAGGCTTGCAGAACTTCTGGTGGATCGAGCTCGGCGGCACCGGCGATGCGCTCCACGACGTCGACGGCAACCGCGACGAACTCCTAAAAATCGCCTTCGGTGTCTGGGATTACCTCAAGAACCACCCCGGCAACCGCGCAAAATACCGCAACTGGGAGCTCGAATGGGTCGGCTTCCTCCCCGGCAAGCGCGAAAGCCGCCGTTATGTCGGCGACCACATCATGACCCAGCACGACGTCGAGCGCGGCGGCGATTTCCCGGACACCGTCGCTTATGGCGGCTGGACCATGGACGACCACCACCCGGAAGGGTTCCTCTATCCCGGCGAGCCGACGATTTTCCACCCCGCGCCGTCCCCCTACGGCATCCCGTACCGGGCGCTTTATTCGCGGAACATCGCCAATCTCTTCTGCGCCGGGCGCAACATCAGCGTGACCCATTCGGCCCTGAGTTCGACCCGGGTGATGGCGACCTGCGGCCTCCTCGGCGAAGCGGCCGGGGCGGCGGCGGCGCTCTGCCGCAAGCACGGTTGCGCCCCGCGCGGCGTGTATACGGACCATCTCGATGAATTGCAGCAGCAATTGATGGAGAACGACGTTTATCTCCCCCGCTTCCGCCGCCGCGTTCCGGCATGGACCGCCGAAGCGAAACTCAGCGCAAGCTCCGGCAATCCCGGGGGCTTGCGAGCCGGACTCAACCGCATTGCAGAGGGCAAAGATCTTTCATGGCAGGCAGGCCTCGGCGAAAGCGCCTCGTATTGCTGGGACAAGCCGACCTTCGTTCCCGCGAGCCGGATCGTCTTCGACAGCGACCTTTCACGGCCGGAGCGAAACATCGTCGCACTGCGCTTCCGCGACACGCCCCGCTACCGGCTCCCGGCGACGCTGGCCAAAAAATTAAAGCTTGAAAGCCGCGACGAAAACGGCCAATGGAGCGAACTTGCCGTCATCGACGGCAACTTCCGCCGCCTGGTGCAAATCCCGGTCGGCAAAGAAATAACCGGCCTCCGGCTGACCGTGCTCGAAAGCTGGGGCAATTGCAATATTAAAATTTTCGCCTGGGATTGAAACTAAAAATGACCTCCAAAGAACGCTTCATCGCCGCCATCAAAAATCAGCGCCCCGACCGCGTGCCGGTCGCGCCCGACATCTCCAATTACGTCCCGGCCAAATCGACCGGACTGCCGTTCTGGGATATTTATTTCTTTGAGCAATACCCGCTCTGGCAGGCGTATCTGGACATGGTCGACAAGTTCGGCTTCGACGGCTGGAACGCCTCGAGCTACGGAGTCTGGGGGACCCCGGTCAATCCGTCGTTTACGGTCAAAGAGTCGTATGACTACCTCAAGAGCGACAACGCGGTGGTCAAAACCGCCACCTATCACACCCCCGGCGGCGACCTCGTCGACAAGTGGCTCTGCTTCCGGGGCGATCCCCCCTCCCCGGTGGAGAAGCCGATCAAGGACATCGTCCGCGACTTCCCGAAATACCGCCACCTGATCTCCGGCGAGCAGAGCTACGATTTCAGCACCGCCGCAAAAATCCGCGCCGAATACGACAAACGCGAAATGGCCTTCGGCCTCAACATCGGTTATCCGGGTTTCCACGCCTTTTCAGGCATCGTCGAGGGCGGCCTGACCGAGCTCGTCTGCGCCGAAATGGATTGCCCGGAGATTCTTGAGGAGTGGGCCGAGATTTCCCGCGCCCAGTGCGTCGCGCAATTGAAAGCCACGCTTGCCGCGCTGCCGGTCGACTATATCCTCCTCGGCGGCTCGGGGACGCTGACCCTGGCTTCGCCGGAATTGATCCGTAAATACACGCTCCCGGCCCTCCGCGACATGACCCGGATCTGCCGCGACGCGGGCGTTCCGACCATGCTCCACAGCTGCGGCAAATCGATGGCGTTCCTCGAAATGCTCGCCGCCGAAACCGACCTCGACTGCGTCAACCCGCTCGAAATCCCGCCGATGGGCGACGTGATCCTCGCCGACGTCAAATGCCAATACGGGCACAAACTCTCGCTGATGGGCAACTTGCACACCACCGACGTGATGCTCAAGGGCTCCCCGGAAGAGGTGACCCGCGCCGCCAAACGGGCGATGGCCGACGCCGGAGAAAACGGCGGCTTCATCCTCTCGACCGGCGACCAGTGCGGACCGGCGACGCCGGATGAAAACCTCTTCGCCATCGTCGAAGCGGCCAAACAATTCGGCGTCTACGACGAAAAAGGACGCCTTCCTCTGTGCGAAGCATGAATATCCACCGGCAAACAATGATCCGGGGGAGTCTCGTCTCGGTCGTCGGCACCATTGCGCTCGGCTTGATGAATTACTTCGTCCGGCGGCTGATGGCGCGCGAACTCAGCGAAAACGATTACGGTTTCTTCTACGCGATGTTTTCGCTTTTTTCGCTGGCGACGGTGATCCTCGAACTCGGCGTCCAGCGCGCGGCGACCATCCTGATCGCGGGGAACCTTGAGAAAGGCGACGAAGCCGGGGCCCGGCGTTTTTTCAGCATCGCCGTGTTCTTCAACCTTGCCAACGGCCTGCTGCTGACGATTTTCTTCGCCTTGAGCGCGGATTACTGGCTGCGGGACTTCTTCCACTTCGAGGCGGGAAAAACCGGGTATCTGGTTTTTCTGGCCTATTTGTTTTTGCTGCCGGTGAGCTCGGTGCTCCACGGCACGGTCGCGGCAGTCAAGGATTTCGGGGTTTACAATTTTCTTTTGAATCTGCGGATCGCGGTGGTCCTGATCGGCTCGGCGCTGTGGCTTGGCAAGTGCGGGCTCCCCGCCGCGGCGGCGTTTTGTGCGCTCGGCGAAGCGGCGACAGCGGGAGCGAGTTACATTTACTTGCACCGCAAACGCCATTTCCGGCTGGAATTCCGCGGCGTCTTCACCGCCGAAAACTTCCGCCGGGTATTTTCGCTCGGCGTCTGGATCGCGGTGTCGACCACCGCGCTCTCGATGATGATCAACTTCAACACC
>JAVBUI010000136.1:0-3257 GCA_031555495.1 Victivallaceae bacterium
GTTCCTCGTCGATTCGACGGACAACTTTCAGACCTTCAACGCGACATTGCTCAAGGATGTCGTCGTCGCGCGCCTCGAACCTTACCGGCTCAATACCGACCGCGCCAAAACCCCGTCGATTCTGGTCACCGGCCGCAGCGACAAACGCGTGTCGCTGATCAGTACCTCCCGCGACGCCGCCGGCAAATTGACCTTTGCCCCGCCGGTCCCGCTGACGCCGAAAGACGCCAAAGCCCTCCCCGCGCTCAGCACCATGGCGGGCGACGGCGCCCCGATGGTTTCGACGCCCGGCAAAAGCTTCGTGGTCTACGCCGACCTCACGGCGCTCGAAGGCGTGCCGGGAACGCCGCACTATATCGTTGAATACGATCATGCGACGGGCAAAGTCAGCGCCCCCGTTCTGCTCGGTTCAACCGGCCACCGGATCGACGGTCACAACGTCCCGGTCATCGATATCGACTCCAAGGGCTATTTGCACATCATCGGCGGCTCCCACTGGCACTCGTTCAAGCATTGGGTTTCAAAGAAACCGCACTCCGCCCTCGACGGCTGGCACGACCCCGAGCCGGTCGGAGCCGAACTCGACAACCGTTGGAGCCGCAACGGCCTGAGTTACCCTGCGATGCTGATCGACCGCGACGACGCCATCCACATCGTTGCGCGCGGACGAAACCAGGAACTCATCGACCGCGACAAGGCCGATCACCACGACAGCAAATTCAAGGTGGAAGAACTCAATTACGCGCTGGTTTATCTTTATAAAAAGCCCGGCGAGCCGTGGTCGAAACGAACCGACGTCGCAATTCCGGCGTGGAATCACTACAGCAACTGGTATCACAAAATCTCGATCGACCGTCAAAACCGGATTTACTGTCTTTACTACTACTACGCCTCATGGTTCCAGCACGATCCCGCCGTCGCCGCGGAATATCTCCGGCGCTGGCCGGAAGACGCGGCCGACGACGGAACGCTCCCCGCCAAACAGGTCCGCGCTCACGACCCGGTGCTGATCCGCTGCGAAAAAGGCCTCTGGCGCATCGCCGAGACCGGCGGTTTCCTCCGCTGAAAATTGCGGCTTTTCCGCGATCATGGCTTGATTTCAGCGGCCATGGGATGTATGTTTCGCTGTCATTCTTCAGGAAGGGAAAACATGGACAAAGCGAAACAACTGCGCGACGAAATCATCGAGAAGGTGAAGGCGTATTATCATCTGACCCACGCGCCCGCGCAAGAAGCGGAATTCATCCCCGGCCAAAGCCGCGTGAATTACGCCGGGCGCGTGTTCGACGAGCATGAATTATGCAATTTGGTCGATTCCAGTTTGGAATTCTGGCTGACCTACGGAAGGTATTCAAGGGAGTTCGAGAAAAAACTGGCGGCATTCCTTGGCGTCCGTTTCGCGCTGCTGGTCAACTCCGGCTCGTCGGCCAATCTGCTGGCCCTGATGGCCCTGACCAGCCCGCTTCTCAAGGAACGGCAGCTGCGGCGCGGCGACGAGGTCATCACGGTCGCCTGCGGTTTTCCGACCACGGTTTCTCCGATCATTCAATACGGCGCGGTGCCGGTTTTCGTCGACATCGAAGCCGGGAGCGCCAATATCGACGTTACGCAGTTGGAGCCGGCGCTTTCGCCCCGGACCCGGGCGGTGATGATCGCCCACACGTTGGGCAATCCATTCAACCTCAGGGAAGTAAAGAGCTTCTGCGACCGTCGCAATCTCTGGCTCATCGAGGACAACTGCGACGCGCTCGGCTCGAACTTCGACGGCCGGTTCACCGGCGCCTGGGGCGATATCGGGACCTCGAGCTTTTATCCCCCCCACCACATGACCATGGGCGAAGGCGGCGCGGTTTCCACCGACACGCCGCAGCTTCGCAAAATCATGCTCTCGATCCGCGACTGGGGCCGCGACTGCTGGTGCGACTCCGGAGTCGACAACAGCTGCGGCCGCCGCTTCACCGGTCAATATGGGACGCTGCCGCCGGGGTACGATCACAAATACGTCTACAGCCACTTCGGCTACAACCTCAAAGTCAGCGACATGCAGGCCGCCGTCGGCTGCGCCCAGCTCGACAAACTCCCGTCCTTTGTGGAGAAGCGCAAAGAAAATTTCAAACGCCTGTATGAAGCATTGAAGGATCTCCCCGAGCTCCGGCTTTTCGAGAAATACCCCGAGAGCGATCCCTCCTGGTTCGGCTTCCTGATCACCCTGACTTCCTCCGCGAAGTTCAGCCGCAACGATCTGGTCGAACGCCTCGAATCGCGCAACATCCAGACCCGCAATCTCTTCGCCGGAAACCTGACGCGCCACCCCTGTTTCGAAAGCCTGACCGAGGGCGTGGACTACCGGATCGCCGGATCGCTGGTCAACACCGACCGGATCATGAACGACGCCTTCTGGATCGGCCTTTACCCGGGCATGAGCGAAGCGAAACTAGATTATATGACGGCAACCATCCGGGACTTCATCGATGAAAGCAAGTGACTGGATCGTAGGCTTTCTGGCCTCGCAGGGCGTGGACCACCTCTTCGGCTACATCGGGGGCACGGTCACCCACCTGGTCGATTCCGCCGCCAAGGAGACGCGGCTGCGCTTCATCCAGACCTATCACGAGCAATCGGCGGCCTTCGCGGCCGAGGGGTACGCAAGGGAAAAAGGCATTCCCGGCGTGGCAATCGCCACCAGCGGCCCCGGAGCGACCAATATGCTGACCGGAGTGGCCAACGCTTATTTCGACTCGGTCCCGGTGCTGTACGTGACCGGCCAGGTCAATACTTATGAATACAAATACGGCAAGCCGGTGCGCCAACAGGGTTTTCAGGAAACGGACGTGGTCTCGATGGCCGCGCCGGTGACCAAGTACGCCGTGCTGATCGACCGCCCGGAACGGGTCTGTTATGAATTCGAAAAGGCCTGGCGCCTCGCGCAAAGCGGCCGCCCCGGCCCGGTGCTGATCGATCTGCCGATGGATATCCAGCGCGCCGAAATCGAGCCGGAACGCATGGAGCATTTTGTGCCGGAAGAAGAGACGGCCCCCCCCGGGCCGGACATTGCATCCATCGTTGAGGCGCTCCGCCGGTCGCGCCGTCCGCTGCTGTTGATCGGCGGCGGCTGTCATCATGCGAAGCTGAGGTCCCTCCTGGCCGGGCTGCTGGAGACCGGCATGCCCGCGGTGGTTTCGCTTCAGGGCAAGGGTGCGATACCGGAAGACGGCGACGGCTTCGCCGGTATGCTCGGCAGCTACGGCAACCGCTCC
>JAVBUI010000229.1:0-5753 GCA_031555495.1 Victivallaceae bacterium
CGTAATAATGCTGCGGCCACGGCGCGTCCAAGCGACAAGCAAAATTGCGGCCGCGGCATTCGCCGTTGATGAAAACTCCACGCCGGTTGAAAATCACCCGGCAGATCAATTGATGCCGGGTTTTCGGCGCAAGCTCCAGGTCGAGACAGCCCAAGAGACGCCACGCGGGGCGGTTCCAGTCAAGGTAATGACTCCAGAGATTGAGCCCCCGGTCATAAAGCACCAGCTCTATATGTTCCCCATGCACTGCATCAAGCGTCGGAGACAGCACGATCAACGGCGCCATCCGATCATCAAAAGAACACGTGGTGCAAATCTCCGCCGAACCGGACAGAGGCTTTTTGAGGAGCATCGAAATATAACTCTCCCCGGCGGGAACGGCGTTCACCGCCGCTTCGTCTTCGGGAAGACGGTTGGTGATCGAATCCCCGAGCTGAATCCATTCGCTCGATTCCGCCCAGCGCGGACTGCGGACGTCAAGGAAATCTTCGCGGGGGAAAAAACCGTCGGCAAACGAACAGAAATACTGCATGGCGCCTCCTTGCTGCTATTTTTTTAACACGGTCATTCCGAGCGAACGACGTTGGTCGTTGACGGATTGCCAGAGCCGCGGATCGCGGAACAGGAGTTTGATGAAAGCCGTCGGCGACAAATCGAGCACGGCCGCCGCGGCTTTGTGGTCATAGCCGTGCTCCGCCAGTACATCAAGCATCCGGGCGCACCAGAGATAATAATCGGGATGCTCGAGCGCCACCACGCTCCGCTCCGGCAGCCGGGCCGGGGATTCGCGCAATTGCAGAGCAAAGGTCATCCGCAGCTTCGACAATGCCAGTGCCCGGTTCCGGTGCTGGCTCCGTTCGGAACAATCCTCGGCGGAGAAACCGGTCGCACGGTGGCGGACGCGCACCGCGCTGGAGGTTTTGTTGCGTTTCTGCCCGCCGTTGCCGGTGCCTTTGGTAAATTCAAAGTCGCTGCCCGCCGCAAGCGCGTCGTCGTCCGCCGCCAGCCAGACGTCGCGCGTCGTCATCAGCGGTAACTCCGTTTGATCAGCACCGCCGGGCGTTTTTTTGTTTCGACGAAGATTTTGGCGAGGTAAATCCCGACCGTGCCGATCGAAATCATGATCAGTCCGCCGAGCGCCCAGATCGAGCCGACGATGTGGCTCCAGCCCCAGGGCACGTCCCAGAATATCTTGTTGACCAGGATAAACGCCAGGTGAAGCGCCGCGACCAGCAGCACCGCCCAGCCGGCGAAGAAGATCCAATAAAGCGGCATCGCGCTCGAAGAGGTGATCGACTCGACCGCGTGACGGATTTTGCGCCGCAGCGTATAGCAGCTTTTCTGCTTGTCGAGCTTGACCGCCGTCAGCGGCAACTGGATGAAGCCCGCCAGCGCGAAGTTGACCCAGAGGTCGTATTCACGGTCGTCGAAGCACTTCAGCGCGTCGACATAACGCCGGGTCATCAGCCGCGCGGTCAGATTGTCGGCGGGATAATCGAAGTCGGAGAGGAGCCGCATCAAAGTGTAAAAGATCCGTCCCCCCGCCCGTTCAAAGAAGCCCCCCCGCCGCGCCGCCTGGACGCCGTACACCACGTCGGCATCGGGATGCGCGGCAAGCTCGGCGGCGAATTCATCGAGCAATTCGGGCGCTTCCTCGAGGTCGCAGTCGATCAGAAAAACAAAATCCCCCTCCGCCCCGGCGATCCCGGTCATCAGCGCTTTGTGGTGTCCGAAATTGCGGGCGAGATCGATGATCCTGATCCGCTGATCGGCTTCGCGGAGCGCAAGCGCTTTTGCGAGCGAGCCGTCCGGCGAGCCGTCGTTGACCAGCAGAATTTCGTAATCGTTTCCGGCGAACTTCTCCGCCGCCGCCGCCGAACGGCGGCAGAATTCGTCGAGATAATCCTCCGAGCAATAGAGCGAGCTGACGACCGAAAGTTTCATCACATTCCTCCGATTACCGTCCCCTGCCCGCCGAAGCGGTGGCATTCGAGGAGGTAGTCGCGCGCCTCCTCGGCCGTGTCGACCAGCTTGAAAAGCTTCAGGTCGCTGGCTGAGATCATCCCGTGCGCGAGCATGGTCTTCTCCAGCCAATGGATCAGCCCGGTCCAAAACTCCTTGCCCACCAGCACCACCGGCACCCGGTTGATCTTGTGGGTCTGGACCATGGTCAGGACTTCGAAGCACTCGTCGAGCGTCCCGAAGCCGCCGGGAAACACCACCACCGCCATCGCATATTTGAGGAAGCAGACCTTGCGGGTGAAGAAATAACGGAAGTGGAGGCTCCTGGTCTGGTGCGGATTGGCATGCTGCTCCATCGGCAAGGTGATATTGAGCCCGACCGATTCCCCGCCCGCCTCGTGGGCGCCCTGATTGGCGGCCCCCATGATGCCGGGGCCGCCGCCTGTGATCACGCCGTAATCCGACTCGACCAGCAGCGACGCAAGCTTCGTCGCCTCGAGCGACCAGGGATTGTCCGGCGCGGTCCGGGCGGAGCCGAAGACCGCGATCATCCGTGAATTCATCGAATTGAGCTCCTCAAAGGAATCGATGAATTCGCTCATGATCCTGAAAATCCGCCAGAGATCGGCTCCCATGAACTCATGATTATCAGAAAAAACCGGACGCCCGAATTCGTGCTTGTTATCCATAAAATTTCCTCCATTGAAACAAATGTTGGTATCGTCAATATACAGAGTTTGCAAAGAAATTGCAAGCGTGTGGCTTGCAATAAAGGCTTTTCGCGTGTATATTACTAGGATAAAGTGCGCGAAATCATTACGTAAGGAGTTTTTATGTTCAGTGCTTCCGATCTCAAAAAGGGCTTGAAAATCGAAATCGACGGCATGCCGTGGCAGATCACCGAATTCGATTTCTGCAAGCCGGGCAAAGGTACCGCCCTCTACCGCTGCAAGATGAAGAACCTCGTCACCGGCTCCGGCATGGAAAAAACCTACCGACCGACCGACAAAATCGACAAGCCGAACCTTGAAGAACGCGAAATGTACTACTCGTACAACGACGGCCACCACTACATTTTCAGCGATGTCGAGACCTTCGAAGAAATGGGCGTTGCGCCGGAAGTTCTCGGCAACCAGGCCTACTTCCTGATCGAGAACAGCCTCTGCAAATTCCTGCTCTTCAACGGCTCTCCGATCGAAATCACACTGCCGACCTTCATCGAAAAAGTCATCACCGAAACCGAGCCCGGCGCCCGCGGCGACACCGCCACCAACGTCCTCAAGCCGGCCAAGATCGACAACGGCTACGAAATCCAGGTCCCGCTCTTCATCAACGAAGGCGACACGGTCAAAATCGACACCCGCACCGGCGAATATGCCGAACGGGTGAGCAAAGGCTGACCCGTTCCGTGGAACTTGAATCCATCCGTCTGAAGCGCGGCGCTCTCGAAAAGCGCGCCGCGCTTTTTTCGTCGCTGCGCCGCAGCTTCGAAGCCGCCCGTTTCCTGGAGGTCGAGACCGACCTGATGATCAAAGCCCCTGCCCCGGAAGAGTTTATCGAGTCGATCGCGGCCGGGTCGAAATTCCTCCGCGCCAGCCCCGAAATCGCGATGAAGATCATGCTCGCGGCAGGCTACGAGCGGATCTTCCAGATCGGCCGCTGCTTCCGCGCCGGCGAACACGGCTCGCGTCACCGCGAAGAATTCACCATGCTCGAATTCTACGCCGCCGGCATGAACTACCGGGAGCTCGCCGACTTTACCGTATCGCTGATCCGCGACGCGGCGGTCAACCTCATGGGGAAACCCGAACTCCCCTTCCGCGGCCGCCTCGTCGACCTCGGCGGCAAGCCGGAGGTCATCACCGTGGACGAAGCCTTCCGCCGCTATGCGGATACTACCATGGAAGCCGCCGACCGGGACGATCTCTTCGACGAATTGATGGTGTCGAAAATCGAACCCGAGCTGGGCTTGGGCCGCATCACCATCCTCACCGACTACCCCGCCAACCGGGCCTCGCTGGCGCGGCTTTCGCCGCGGAATCCCGATGTCGCCGAACGCTTCGAGCTCTACATCGGCGGCCTCGAACTCGCCAACGCCTACGGGGAATTGCTCGATCCCGCCGAACAGCGCGCCCGTTTTGAGGCCGCGCTCCGTTTCCGGGAGGCGCACGGCATGCTTCGTTATCCGGTCGCCGAAGATTTTTTCGCCGCGCTCGAAGCCGGGCTCCCCGACTGCTCCGGATGCGCCCTCGGGCTCGACCGCCTCGCCATGGTTTTCGCCGACGCGGCGGATATCGGCGGTGTTCGGGCAGAATAAATATTGTTTTTTCGTTTTGGTGAACTATATTATGTAAATCACCAGTATAACCAGAGATAATTCAGAAAAAAAGCTATGAAGCAAACAAAAATCGTCGCCACTGTCAACGCCTCCACGTCCACCGTTGAACTGATCCGCGAACTCTACCGGAACGGCATGGACGTCGTCCGAATCAACAGCGCCCACGCTTCCCTCGAGGAAATGGACCGCCTCGTCGGCATGGTCCGCACCGTTTCGGATAAGCTTGCGATCATGGTCGACACCAAGGGTCCCAACATCCGCACGGTCAATATCGAAACCCCGCTCGAGCTCACCAAAGGCCAGCACGTCGAAGTGACCGGTGAAACCGTCCCGCAGGAGGAGGCGATCCAGATCAACTACGGCAGATTCGTCGCCGAAGTCAAAATCGGCCAGCGGATCATTTTCGACGACGGCGAAATGACGCTCAAGGTTCTCAGCAAGACCCACAAGGCGCTGACCTGTGAAGCGCAGCGCGACGGCACCGTCAAGAACCGCAAGTCGGTCAACGTCCCCGACGCCGAATTCAAAACCCCGGCGCTGACCAAGAAAGACCGCGACTTCATCGATTACGCGATCCGCAACGAGCTCGACTTCATCGCCCACTCCTTCGTCCGCAACGCCAACGACGTGATGGCGGTCAAGAGCATCCTTGAAACCAGCGACAGCCCGATCAAAATCATCGCCAAGATCGAAAACCGCCAGGGCGTCGACAACATCGATGAAATCCTCGAACACGCCGACGGCGTGATGGTCGCCCGCGGCGACCTCGGCATCGAAATCCCCCTCGAAGAGGTCCCGCTGACCCAGAAAGCGCTGATCCGCGCCTGCGTGAGACGCGGCAAGCCGGTCATCACCGCGACCCAGATGCTCCAGAGCATGGAGGAAAACCCGCTGCCGACCCGCGCCGAAGTCAACGACGTCGCCAACGCCGTCTACGACGGTACCGACGCGGTGATGCTGAGCGGCGAAACCGCGCAGGGCAAATACCCGGTCGAAGCGGTCACGATGATGCGCCGGATCCTCGAAGTCACCGAGAAATCCCCGCAGGCATTCTTCACCAAAATCAACGACATCTCCGAAGCGGGACGGGACGACATCCACCGTTTCATGGTCCACTCGGCGGTCACTGCGGCGGACGAGCTGCCGATCCGCGCGATCATCTGCAACTCGGCGAGCGGCGACACCCCGCGTCTCTGTTCGGCGCTGCGCCCGAAGCTCCCGATCTACGCCTTCAGCTACCGCGCGGCGGTGGTCCGCCAGCTCGCGCTGACCTACGGCGTAATCCCGATGCACCAGCAGTACGTCGAAAACGAACACGAACTCGACAAGCTCTCGGCCAAGACCCTGGTCGCCCAGGCCGATTTCACCGGCGACGACAAGGTGATCATCCTCTCCAAGAGCAGTCCGGCCAAGAAATACACCAACCTCTTCTGCCTGGCCGAGCTCAGCGATT
>JAVBUI010000242.1:0-3213 GCA_031555495.1 Victivallaceae bacterium
TCGCGGCGCTGCTGTTTGGCAACGCTTTCAATAAAGTCACCGAAGGCAAGATTGTCACCGTCGAACCCGAGAAGACTCAGAGCGCCGCCGTCCGCGCCGCCGCCCCCCGGACAACGGAAGCCGCTGCCGCCGCCGCTCCGGCGGAAACCGAGGAGTCCGGCTCGGTTCAGAGCGGCTCCCCCGACACTCCCGGCGGCCGCGCCGCCCGGATGGTCTCCAAAACGCTGGTCAAAGTCGAAGCCATGAACGCCGAGCGCAACCGCGCCGTCGAGCGGGAAGTCAGCGGCGCCGCCAAACCCGCTCCCAAACCCGCCCCGGCTCCCAAAGCCGCCGCCAAGGCGAAAGACGCGGCGGAACCGGCCGCCGAACGCGACGAAGTCACCGATTTTTCGGACAAATTTATCCCCAAAGACCTGCCGAAAGTCACGCTCCACGAAGCGACGCTCGGCGAAGACGGCATGGTCGAGATGTACTTGAGCGACACGAAGCTGCTGCGGGTGGACCGGGCCGAGTTTCATCATGCTTTCGGGTTCCCGACGGTGCTTTTTACGATATTCGTACTGCTTTATTACACGCTTTCGCTGGGCATTTTCGCACAGACCTTCGGAATGTGGTTCTGGGGGATTTTCCTGGCCCGGAACGATGTCCGCGAAGTCTATTTCCTGCGGGCGATGGGCTATTCGGTATGCCTCGTGCTCTTCGGAATCCTGATGCTTCCGATGGTGAAATTCTCCCGCCGTTCGCTGGCGGACTGGATCTGCGGCGTCCGCCAGCTCAGCGTGGCCTCTGGCGGCGGCAAATAGTGTTTCGGTTGAAAGATTAAAATGACAGGCATGACACAACAACAACGGAAGAAAGAGATTGAACGGCTGCTGAAGCAAAGTCGGCTCGCTTCTTTTCTCGTCATTCCCGCGATGATTCTTCCGGTTGCATGCCTGTTTGTTTATGCCGCCTGCATTGATCCTTGCTCAGGCGATCTTTTGTTGCCGACCCTGACACTGGGATTTGTGTTGATTACACTATGCGCTGTGCAATACGCTTACGCTATCAAACGGGTGCAGGAACTGTTTCGCGAATACGAATATTTTCGCATTATGGGTGATTAAAAATTTCAATAAAATCCGGAAAGCCGGAATCAAACAAAAACAAGGATAAAAAAAATGGCGACCAAGGCAATCTCCAACGATTCGCTGGCGATGGACAGCGGCAAAAAGGCGTACAAGGGCAAAAAATTGCGTGTAGCGATCATCGGCTGCGGCGGCATCGCCCAGACCCACCTGAACGCGTATGCGGATATTCCGGAAGTTGAAATCGTCGCCGGATGCGACATCCTGCCCGAGCGTCTGAAGGTCATGAAGGAAAAGTGGGGCGTCGCCGCCGGTTACAAGGATTGGAAGAAGATGCTCGCCGAAGTCAAGCCCGACGCGGTCGACATCTGCACCCCCAACGGCGTCCACATGCAGCCCGCGATCGACGCCGCCAACGCCGGTTGTCACGTGATGGTCGAAAAGCCGATGGCGATGACCCCCGCCGAATGCGAAAAGATGATCGCCGCCGCCAAGAAGAACAAGGTCAAGCTCGCGGTCGGTTTCCAGAACCGCTATCATGAATACACCCAGTTCCTGAAGCGCGCCAAGGACGCCGGTGAATTCGGCAAGATCATGTACGTCAAGGCCCAGGCCTTGCGCCGCCGCGGCATTCCGAACTGGGGCGTCTTCGGCCAGAAGGCCCTCCAGGGCGGCGGCCCGATGATCGATATCGGCGTGCACATCGTCGAAACCAGCCACTACTTCATGGGCTCGCCGAAGCCGATCGCGGCTTCCGGCAACGTCTGGACCTACATGGGCAACAAGCCGAGCGAAGTGACCTGCCCGTGGCCGAACTGGGATTTCAAGACCTATACCGTCGAAGACCTCGCGATCGGCCAGATCCGTTTCGAAGACGGCTCGATCATGCAGATCGAATCCTCCTTCGCCGCTCACATCGAGAAGAACGTTTTCAGCTTCTCCGTGATCGGCGAAAAGGCGGGCGGAAACTGGGATCCGCCGCGGATTTTCACCGACCGCGCCGGCACGATGGTCGACGTCGCCCCGAACTTCCTGCCCGAATGCGATTTCCCGCGGATGTTCAAGATCAAGCTCCAGAACTGGGTCGACGCGATCCTCAAGGGCACTGAACTCACGGCCCCCGGCGAAGCCGGCCTGATGGTCCAGAAGATCCTCGACGGCATCTACCGCTCCGCCGAAGCGGGCAAGGAAGTCGTCATCAAGTAACGACTGCGGATTTTTTGAATCCATCCCGGAGGAACGCCTCGCAGAAAATGAGGCGTTCCTCTGTTTTTTGGGGAGGGGGACACGGAGGGACCCCGGAGGCGAGGGCATGCGTTAACCCGGATATTGAAGCCGGCCGCGTCTTGAGCAATTTTTTGAGCTCATTCGGTTGCCACATCCTCAGAAGACAATTCATTGTCTCCTTCCGGTTTGGCAACCGCCTGATTCTCAAAATCTTCTCTCAATCCATCGGCCTTTTCATGCAACATCCGGGTTAACCCGGATATTGCATGAAGCCGGCCGCGTCTTGAGCAATTTTTTGAGCTCATTCGGTTGCCACATCCTCAGGAGACAATTCATTGTCTCCTTCCGGTTTGGCAACCGCCTGATTCTCAAAATCTTCTCTCAATCCATCGGCCTTTTTATGCAACATCCGAGTTATTGCGTCTGGCGGCACGCGGGGCACGCTGGCGAGAGAGGCGTGGAGCCATGCAGGGCGCTCGTCAAAGAATGGCCGATATGGACACGCGTCCACCGCGTCCCCCCTCCGCCCCCCCCCCACCATGCGTCCTGCGTCCGCCACGACTGATCCCATGCGGCAGTGTGGGTGGGGGAGCATTCGTTGCATCGATACTCCACAATCCTGCGTGCCGCGGGCGGCCCGACGCGGTATCGGACTGCCACGTACCGCATAAGGCACGGACGCGAGGGAATCTTTCCGCAAAAAAGCGGAGAGATTCCTGAGCCTTTGGAGCAGGGGGTCTAGAGGGGGCGAACCTTTTTTAAAGGTTTGCCCCCCGGCAAGTACATCGGTGCAGGCCTGCAGGCCATAAGCGCTAAGTTATCGCGACAATATAGGCGTGATGTCGGAGTCTTCTTCGAGGCGAATCTTGGAGGTCGGCAGAAAATTTAGTCCACCTGGATAAAAGAATAGACAATGGAA
>JAVBUI010000013.1:0-5935 GCA_031555495.1 Victivallaceae bacterium
CCACTGGGCGCACGGCCTTTTGGCGGAGTGTGAGGCGGTGCCTCGCGGTCGCCGGGCGACGCCCCAGATCACGAAGAGCGACGACGTCGCGAGCTGAGCCCGGTCAACGCGGAGGCCGACTGGCCGGAGCGACCGTTTTCCCCGGGATACATGGCGTGTGGATTATTTTTGCAAGCGGTATGGGTTTGGATGGCGTCGCTCCGGCCTGTCGGCCGCCGCGCGGACCGGGCTCAGCGGCGGTACAGCGTTCCGCCTTCTGTGCTGGGGGCTTCGCCCGGCGACGGCGAGGCTCCGCCTCACACTCCGCCAGAGGGCTCCGCGCCCTCTTGGCTCTGCGCCAGGGCCTCGCGGCGTGAGGCCCCGTCGCTCCGCGCTGGTGCGCTCCGCTCCCACTTTGGGTCTGCGGCACGCAGTGCGCTCAGAACTGCCGCACTTGTTTGTAGTCCACTTGCAGACTTTTGACCTCCTCGCGGCTCACCAGTCCCCGGCTGTAGAGCTCCTCCAGCGATTTCGCCAGCGTGATCATGCCGTCTTTGGCGGCGGTTTCCAGCACCGACTGCAGCTGGTGCGTCTTCCCCTCGCGAACCAGCGCCTGAACCGGAGGCGTCGCCACCATCACCTCAAACGCCGCCGCCCGCCCGCTGCCGTCCAGCTTCGGCAGCAATCGCTGCGAAACCACCGCCAGCAACACCCCCGCCAACTGAAGCTTGATCTGATTCTGCTGTCCCGACGGAAATGAGTCGATGATCCGGTCGATTGTCTGCGGCGCACTGTTGGTATGCAGCGTCGCCAGCACCAGATGACCGGTTTCAGCCGCGGTCAACGCCGCCGCGATGGTGTCGATGTCGCGCATTTCCCCGACTAGAATCACGTCCGGGTCCTGGCGCAGCGTGTACTTGAGGGCGGTGCCGAAGCTCAAAGTGTCGGCGTGCATTTCACGCTGTTCGACCAGCGCAAGATGATTTTCATGCACATACTCGATCGGATCCTCGACCGTGATGATGTGGCACGAACGGCGGCGGTTGATGTAGTCGATCAAACTCGCCATGGTGGTCGATTTGCCGCTGCCGGTGGGGCCCGTGATCAGGACCAGGCCCTGCTGTTTCTCCATCAGCCGGACCAGCACCTCGGGCAAAGTCAGTTCGCCCGGAGTCGGAATTTGTCCGTTGATGATCCGGGCCACCGCGCCGACGTTGCCGCGCTGGTAAAATCCGTTGACGCGGAATCGGTAAGTCGATGCATCCTCTTTTTCGCGGTCCACTTTCATCTCGACCGCCAGTGCGAAGTCGAGTTCGCGGGTCTCTTCGAATTCGATCCGCTGGCGACGGGTGGTTACGCTGAACAACAATCGCTGGATGTCGCCGGATTGAAGCGGCGGGAGGTCGAGCGGGGTCAGTATCCCGTTGATCCGCAGCGTCGGCGGGGCGTGGCAGGAAAGCAGAAGGTCGCTCGCGCCCAGTTTGACCGCGCTTCGGAGCAGTCGGCGCATGTCGATGTTCTGGCTGTCTTCGAGCTCCTCGAGCCCGTAATGGCTGCGGAAGGCGTCGACGCCGCTTTCCATGCCTTTGAGCAAAAGATTGAATTCGTCGCGGTTTTCGACCGCGTTGAGCGCGTCTTTTTCGGTCACCAGTCCGTCGCGGAAGAGCCGGAAGATTGCGCGGTTGAAGGTGACCATGCCGCTGTCGCTGCCGCGCTTGAGCGAGTCTTCGAGCGCGCGGTAGTCGCGGTCGGCGACCAGCTTCTTGACCGGCGGGGTGCCGAGGAGGCACTCCACCGCGACGATCATGCCGCGGCCGTCGGCGCGCGGCAACAGACGCTGCGAAACGATCGCCGAAAGCGCCATCCCGAGATCGATCGCGACTTGTTCGCGCAAATATTCCGGGAAAAGGTTGATGATCCGCTCGATCGCCTGAATCGCGTCGGCGGTGTGGACGGTGCTGATCACGAGGTGTCCCGTCAGCGCCGCGTTGATCGCGGCCTGCATGGTCTCCATGTCGCGCATTTCGCCGACCACGATGACGTCGGGGTTTTCGCGCATCGCGCCGCGCATCGCCTCGCCGAAGCTGGCGGCGTCGGAATGGATTTCACGCTGGGTGATGAAGCTCCGGCGGTCCTCGTGGATGAACTCGATCGGGTCCTCAATGGTCAGGATGTGCTTGGCGAACGAGTTATTGATATGGTTGATCATCGCCGCCAGTGTGGTCGATTTGCCGCTGCCGGTGGCCCCGGTTACAAGGATGAGACCGCGCGGTTCGTCGGCGATCCGGCGGATCACGCCGGGAAGATTGAGCTTCTCGAAGTTCAGCGAATTCCCCGGCAATATCGGTCGGGCGGCAAAGCCGGGGCCGTGAAGCGAAATGAAAAAGTTGATCCGGAACCGGTTGCCGCCCGCAAGCGTACAGGATGCGTCGAAACTGCCCTTTTCGCGATAGATTGCTTCGGCTTTGGCATCGAGCACCGAGCGCCGGAAGGCGTCGATCGCTTCGGCGCTGACCGGTCCCGTTTCAGCCGGGGCGACTTCGCCGCGAATCCGGTAGGCGGGCGGCTTGGCGGCGGAGACGAAGAGGTCGGAGGCTTCGAATTTGATCGAGTGAAGCAATCAAGAATTAATATTGGTCATACTTTCTCCGTAAGTTTTGCGATTCGGTTTCGGATGGACTGCCGCTCCGAAGGCATATAGACTTTTTTCTTTGCCTCCGCGCGGAGCACCGGCAGCGACGCCGTGCCGAGGCGGTCGGCGTAAAGCAGCAGCATATCGAGGTTGTCAGCTCCTTCGACCCGGCGCGAACGACCGAAATATTGTTTGACGAACCGGGCGAATCGCATTTCGTCCTGCATGGTGTTGAGGTAAATCGAGGCAAGCATCCCGGCGATTTCGGGGGTGTCGGGGTATTGGCGGTAGAGCTCTTCGAGCTCCGGCAGCGCTTCGAGACCCCGCCCCCGGGCGATCAACCCGGCGTAGGGCGAAAGTATCAGCGCCGCCTGGGCGAGCGTTCTACGCGAGGCTAAGAGCGAGAAAACAAACCCTTCGGCAAGGGCGTATCCCCAGAGCCGGATGGCGATGACCGTCGCGCCGATGGTAAAGGGGAGTGCGAAGAGGAACATGACGATGCCGCCGGGGCCGCCTGTAATGAAACCGCCAATGCCGAGTGCGGCCGCCGCCAGCACCAGGAAGATGAACACCAAAATATAAGCGAAATAAAGCAGCCGTTCTTTGAATATGTAACGCGACGCTTCGTCCATCGGAACCCCCTGGATAAATCGTTACTTGACTGCTCCAAACGCTGCGAAGCAGGAGTTCTTGTGGAGGATATCCACTTCGCGGAAGCCGGCTTTGCGGAAGAGCTCCAGCTGGAACGTCACCGGGCGCGGCGAGTCCTCAAAGGCGATGTAGTCGAAGACCTTCTTCCGGTATTCCTCCCCGCCGACCCCCGCCAGGTATTGTCCGTAACGTTTCCACATCATTTCAAATACCGCCGGATTGTCCTGCGAAACAAGGTCCGTAATCCACACGCTTCCGCCGGGACGGAGCAGACGGTAAAGCTTGCGGAACGCGTTTTCCCAGTCGGCGTCGTCCCGGAGATGGTGAAAAACCGCCGCCGCGAGAATCACGTCGTAAGCCCCCTCCGGCAGTTCCGCGACGCGGAAGTCGGCTTGAATGGTGGTGACTTTGCCGGTCGTTTGCGCGCTCACGCGCTCTTTCGCCCGTTCGAGCATGGGAAGGCTCAGGTCCAGGAGGTCGCAGTCGGCCTCCGGGACGCTCTGGAGAAGTTTCAAGGTATTGTTGCCCGCCCCGCAGCCGATGTCGAGAATCCGGCGGATCGGTTTGGTCGCGGCCAGCGCCGCCTGGGTGATGAGCTCCATCGCCAGCGCGGCGTCGATGGTGGAGACCTGGCCGGTTTCGAGGTTGCTGAACCGCTCGACGTCGGCGTCGAAGCGCTTGCGGATATCTTCGACCGTACACTTTTTTGAAAAATCGTGCTGCATAAAAATCCCTGATTCGCATGATTGCAATGTCAATATAGCGCAATTCATTCCGAAAGCAAAAGCAAATCAGTTCTTTCCCGCAAAGAGTTCCAGATGAAGCCGGGAAGACCGTTCGCCGTTGAACTTGATTTCGCTCAGGTTGGCGAGGTGCCGCTCGACGACTTCGATGATGACCAGGTCGGGTTGTTCCTTCTCGAATTGCTGCGCCCCGATCCGGATTTTCCAGAAGAAACGGCTCTCCCGGAAAAGCGCGGCGAGGTACGGCTCCATCGCCGTGCCGAAGGAGTCGCGGTAGATCCAGACCCGGCGCGGGTCGGGCGCGGAGGCGTTTTCGCCCCGGCGGTGGAACTTGCCGGGAATCATCTCGCCGAAGGTTTCCGCCCGCCACGGCAGCCGGACCCGGATGTTCCGGTCGAACGGCGCTTCGCCGCTGCCGCCGCGGTATTTCCAAAGGTCGGCGAATTCGTTGGTCGAAGCGATTTCGAGCCGGTTTTCGGTCGGATCGGGGAGGGCGAGGCCCGGGTTGAGCCGGTGTTGGAATGCACGGATACCGATGTATGCCCCCAATTGGTTCCAGTGGGTGTCTTCCTTGAAGTAGAGCGGATGCGGCGTGGTGTTTTTGGCCGCCCGGAGCGCGTCGGCGAGGTAGATGTATTTGACTTGCGGCGCCTGCTGTTTGAGCGCTTCGCCGAGTTGCTCGGCGCGGTTCATGGAGGGGCGCCGGTAACGTCGCGCCGCCGGGAGGAGTTCGGGGTAAACCGAAATTTTATTCGGGGGGACGACGACCAATAAATCGATGTTTCTGGCCGCCAGCGCGGCGCGGCACTCTTCCAGCGCCTTGACCGTGCGGTTGAGCTCGTACCGGCGGAAGAGGTTGCCGCCGAGGAAATCCTCGACCGGCGCGCCGTCGTTGGTGGCGGCGTAAAACCAGAACCCGTCTTTGCCCCGGATCACGCCGTCGGAGCCTCCCTCGATCAGCAGCCGGGCGAATGCGCGCGAAGACGGCACCAGGTATTGGCGGAACGGCAGAGAATCGAGCTGCCAGCTGTCGAAACGCGCCGGATAGGTGGCGCTCTCCCGCAGCGGGTTGCCGGGGAAGGGGGCGGGGTTGCGGTTTTCGGACGCGATCACTCCCGGCCCGGCGCCCGGGATCAGGCGCAGCAGCAAAGGCAGGAAAATAGCGGCGGCGAAGAGGCCGGTCAGGAGATTTTGAGGACGGAGCCAAGTCATGATGTTCCTCCTCAGAACCTGAAATAGATGAAAGGATTGTAGGTGCTGCCCGGCAGCATCAGCAAACTCGCCGCAAACAGCAGCGCCAAGAGCGGAATATCCGCGTAAACCGTGTTCGGCCGGAAGATCCCCGCTTTGAAGCGCGGGAAAAGCTCCTGCAGCGGGCCGCAGAGCAGAATTCCCGCCGCCATCACCGGCCAGGTGCCCGGCGCGATGAAAACCGAAAGCGGCAGCTCGGGATTGACCTTACAGGCGAACATCACGCCAAGATAACGGCACGCGTCGCCGAGCGTTTCGGCGCGGAAGAAAACCCAGCCGAAAAGCACCATGGACAAAAGATACGTCCGCGCCAGCCAGCCGGGGGCGTTTTTCAGTTTTTCCCCGAGATAGAGACGTTCGATCACCAGCAGCACGCCGTAATAAACGCCCCATGCCACGAAGTTGAGCCCCGCTCCGTGCCAGATCCCGGTGGCGAAAAAGACGATGAGCACGTTGAGACAGGTCCTCCGCAGCCCATGGGCGCTGCCGCCGAGCGGGATGTACAAATACTCCTTGAACCAGCTCGAAAGCGAAATGTGCCAGCGCCGCCAGAACTCCTGGACGCTCCGGGACAAATAGGGATAATTGAAGTTTTCGGCAAAGGTGAAGCCGAACATCCTGCCGAGCCCGATCGCCATGTCCGAATAACCCGAAAAATCGTAGTAAATCTGAAGCGCGT
>JAVBUI010000157.1:0-3461 GCA_031555495.1 Victivallaceae bacterium
AAGCGTGGGAAAAGATCGACCGGCTCGATTCGGCGCTGATGACGAAGCTTGACTTCGCATTTGACGACAAATACGGATTCCTGACCAGCTGTCCGACCAATGTGGGCACGGGGATGCGCGCGTCGGTGATGCTTCACTTGCCGGGTCTGGTGATGTCGAATCAGATCCAGCCCGCGATCCAGGCGGTCGGCAAGCTTCAACTGGCGGTGCGCGGCATTTTCGGCGAAGGGACCGACAATCGCGGCAATCTCTTTCAGATTTCGAACCAGAGCACGCTGGGTGAGAGCGAGCCGCAGCTTCTCGCCCGGCTGGAATCGGTGATCCGGCAGATGATCGCGCACGAAAAGAACGCGAGACGGCTGCTGCTGGAAAAACAGCAGTTCGCGCTGCTCGACCAGGTGGGCCGTTCGTACGGGCTGCTGCGTCATGCCTACCGCCTGGGGGCGGACGAAGCGCTGAACCTGCTTTCCGGTTTGCGGCTGGGGGTGGACCTCGGCATGTTCAGCAGCGTCGACATTGCGACGGTGAACGAACTCTTCATCTCGATCAATCCGGCGCACCTGCGGAAGCTGGCTCCAAGCGGCGACGACATCGACGTCATGCGCGCCAAACTGATGCGCGAGCGGTTGAAGAAGTAGAGCGGCGGCCGCTTCGTTCGTTCCTTACACGGCCGGTTCGACCGTATAATTGCCCGCGGGGAGTTCGGCGTAGAGCGTGCCGGTTTCGGCGGAAACCTGAAAGCTTTGTCCGTTCACGCGCCAGGCGCCGGGAGCGAGGCCGGTGATCAACACGCGGGACTTCGCGGACAATTTAAGTTGAAATCTGCCGCTCAATTCGGTTTTGGCCTGAATGACAGTCCAGCCGCCGATGACGCATTCGACGAAATTTTCGCTTTCCCGGAATTGATATCGCTGTTTCTCCCCGATCTGGAGCACGGCGAAGAAGCAGTCGAGCTTTTTCGGCTGTTTCGGGCTGAAGGTGGTGCGGTAGGCGTGGGTGAGCGGACAATCCGGGGTGGGGGCTTCCAGCTTTTTACCGAAAACATGGGGCGACTCCCCGTCGGCGGTAGTGACGATTTCACAGTCGGCGGGGAGTTTCATTTCGGCGGAGAGCCGCCCCGGCGCGACGTTGGCGGGGGGAAGCGAGAGGGCGGTAATCCCGCCGGGAATGACTTCGGGTCTGGTCATGGTGTTGAGTACCCAGAATTTTTTGAATTCGGGCCGGGCGGTTTCTATCCGGTCGAAGACAAGCAGCACGCCGGGGGCGGCGGGGGAATCCTGACGCAGGAAACAGAAGCTCCGCGTGTAGGATTTGACCTTGTCCGAATAGGAGGCGGCGAGGTCGCTCTTCAAATAGCTGTAGGCGGGCGCCTTGAGGTCCGGGCCGAAGTCGGCGCCGAGGGTTTTGCCGACGGTGAATTGCGGATCGGCGGTGAGTTCCTTGAGGCTGCGGGGCGGACGGTCGAGCTGGCGCTGTCCGCCGTCGTTGACCGACTTGGCGCCGAAGGATTCGGCGGGATCGAGGACCAGAAGGACGTTGTGGGAGATCGAGCGCTTGGTGAAGCCGTTGTCGTAGGGCGTCCCGTAAAACCGGTACTGGCCGAGGTCGATGCTGAGCGGTCCGCGCCAGTAAATCTGGAACGCCCCCGCGTCGGGATGCTGGTGGTTGGCGAAGCGGTAGCGCCCTCCCTTCATTTCGACCAGAAGGTCGGGTGAATCCGCGCCGAGGGTCCAGCCGGTGCGCGCGATCATCGACGGCAGCGCGCCCTTGAAATAAGCGGTCGGGGGGAGCGATTCGAGCGACGGCTCCGCCTTGAGCTTGGGATCGTTAATAGCGAGAAAGACGATGGCGTCGAAGATTTCGCTCTTCATCCGCTCGAAATCGCCTTTGACCAGGGGATCGGCGGCGTAGGCCGAGAGCAAAAGCGCGGTGCGCGGCAAAGCCCAGACCCGGCCCGGGGCGACGGTGTCGCCGTCGGCGATAAAGTATTCCCCCTCGGGCTGGCGGCCGTAAAGCCAGATTTGATACATATTTTTGAGGTTGGGGGCAAAGATTTCGCGCCCGGTCATGCGGCGAAGCAGCCATGCGGCGTGGATTTCGCAGCCGAGCCGCCACGAACCGTAGCTCAAGCCCTGGTTGTGGCGCGAACAGTCGTACTCGAAGGCGCGCATCGGGATCAATTCTTCAAAAATCCGGTAGGAGCAAAGCTTGTACGGTTCGTTTTCCTCGCCGTACATGGCGATCGCGGCGGAGAGAAGATCGCGGTTGACCTGTTCCTCGTTGCCGTGCCCGTTGGTGATTTCCTGGGCGAAGGGCGGCCAGCCGATTTCCATGTCTTCGGCGATTTGCAGCATGCGGTCCCGGAGCAATTTGCGTTCGGCGGGCGTGGAGAGGTCGAAGGTCCAGTCGTAGACCAGCGCGGCGTAATAAATCGCCATTCCGGTCTGTCGGGTGACGCCGAGCATGTTGCCGAAGTTGACCCTTGGGAGGTAATCGAGCATCAGCGCAAGCGCTTCACGGCCGACGGCGCGGTCGCCGGTCATCTGGCAGACGAAGGCCTTTTCACCCGCGGCGCGGAGCCGTTTGATGTCGTAGGGCGCTTCCTGGAAGCCTTCGCCAAGCGGTGGGAAGGGTTTCTGCGCTTCCGCCAGCATTTTTTCCCAGACCGGCCGGTTTTCGCCGAGCGTAAGGTTGGCTTTGACCGCGTCGCGCGATTCAGGGGTGAACCAGAGCCGGGGGTGCGCCGCGCCCGGCACGACGGCGGGGCGGTAGGCGGCGGGGGCGGCGGGGATGTGCGGGGCGCGATAGGGGATGATGTTGATCCGGTCGAGCCCGACGCCGGGGGGCAGACTGATGGCGATGGTGGGCTCGCCCGCGGTGAAATTGTGTTTCAGGAGCTCGACTTTGTGCTGCTGCTGATCTTTCCATGGGAAAATGACGACGCGGGAGACAACCGGCGCGCCGTCGATGCCGATCAAGCCGGTCGGCGAGTCGTTTTTGTTGGCGGTGCGCTTCATGCGTTCGGCGGTTTCGCCGAAGGTGCCGGCGACAGATTCGATCCAGTAACGCCCGGGTTCCTTGATGGTGAAGCGGAAGGTCAGGTCGACCGGGGCCGGGCTTTTTGAAAAATCGGCGGCGACGCCGGGCTTGAGCATCACGCCTTTGCCGTCGTCGAAAACTTTGCGTCCGACGATTTCGACCCGTTCGCGGTTGAGCTTGGCTTTTTCGGCCGGGAGGAAATGTTTTTCGGCCGGCTCGGCGCAGGCGGTCAGGGCAAGGAACGGCAGGAGTGAAAACAGGAGGAAACGCATGGAGATTTCACCTTTCCGATTTCATTTTGAGTTCATTTGACACGTTACCATAGCAGAAGACGGACGCGATTGCAAGTTGATTGGATCACTTTCCGCGTGCCGCAGACCAAGTAGGGAGCGGAGCGCACCAGCGCGGAGCGACGGGTCCAG
>JAVBUI010000318.1:0-7548 GCA_031555495.1 Victivallaceae bacterium
AATTCATCCAGCTCGGCAACACTGTACCCGTCGGCAATCAGCCGCAACTGGATCAGCATCGCCATCGGATCGCTGCTCTTGTTGGCCACCACACAAACCGCCGAACGGTTGAACTCCGTAATCGCCGGATATTCCGGCAACGGGCGCAGCTCTTCACGCGCCGGCGCGCAACCGGCCAGTACGGAAAGGAGGACGGCGACAAGAAAAAATCCGGGAATCCGATTCATCTACCATCTCCTTACTTGACCAGCTGATGCTGCAAAAACAGTTGATAACGGGCATTGACGACCTTGGAGATCGCCAGGTCGCGGTGTTCGGGATTGAGCTTGTCCCATTCGGCGGCGAGATGATTGGTGCCCGCCTGCTGGTGAAAGGTTACGTATTTCCCCTCTTCGGCAAGGAAATTGATCAGAAAATAATTTTCCGCCTGATTGCGGGTGATGTAAGCCTTTTGGCGCGCCGCGCCGACGTCCCCGGCGAAAAGATGCCGGACCGCGGGAAGATCCGAACTTGACGCCAAGTCGAAGTTGACGTTCCGTAAAGAGGTTTCAAACGGGCCCTCGTAAGTTCGGAATTCGGCTTTGTGCCGCCCGGGCTCAAGCCGGATCGGGACAAGATAGAATTCGGCCGGGAGATTCTTCCAGCAGCGGTGGTCCGCCGTCGGCTCCATCATGTAGGCGATGATGTAAGTGACGGCGCCGACCGCCACCAGGCCGCCGCCGATGATCATCAAATTCTGGTTGCCGGAAAGCACCAGGCCGACACCGGTGGCAAACGTTGCCGTCGCGATGACCTGGGTGATCTTTTTGGTCATTGCCTTGGTGCGCAGAATCTCGTCCATCAGCCGGTTGCCGCGGGTCGCGGCCTGGTAATTGACGTCGCCGAGCCCCTTGACGACCGTACAGGGGCGGCCGTCGATCCGGATGTCGAGAAAGTCGGCGTACTTTTCCCCGGCGCAGAGTTGACGGATTTCGTTGAAGTCCCCGGCGCGCTGAAAATAAGGGCTCTGCCCGTGCCAGACCAGCAGCAGCGAATCGTAAGGCTGCTGCAGCGAAGCGTAAGGACTCGCCGGGGCGAGTTGGGCGAAGAAGTCGATTTTTTCGGCGCTGTCGACCAGCTCCTGCAACTCCTCCTCCGGCATGTTCAGCAACCGGCCGATTTCGTCGATCCGTTCGCGGTTGGAATTGAGCACCGCGTCCAGCCGGTTGTTGCGGAGCCTGACTGCTGAACTGTTGGCGACGGCCAGCTTCCGGGCGGCGGAAATGCGGCCGATTTCCGTGTCGGTGGGAATCGCATCCTGATAACGGAGCGTCGCCGTGAGGCGGCTGGCAAGGACCGCGTCCTGCGTCTGGTTGAGTTCATTTTGAAGATCGGTCAGAAATTGCCGGAAGGTCATCAAATTGAGGTTGCCTGCGCTCTCCAGCAGCTTCGCCTTCTGATCCCGGGTGACGAGATTGCCCGCCGCCATCGCCTCGAAGCGCGGGATCATTCGTTTGAGGGCGATGAAGCGGAACAAGGGATCGTACGCCCCCTTGAACATCAGCGGCGCACGGATGTTGATGTCGTAAACGCTGAACAAAGCGGCGTTGCGGAGCTGCCTGGCGCTCTCGAGGTCGCCGGTTTTGGCGTAGCATTCACCGAGGAGAAGCTGGCCGAGCGCATAGTCCGAACTGTGGTTGCCGGACGGGTCGTTGACGTCGCCGTCGCGCAGCAGCGCGTTTTTGAAGGAGGCGATCGCGTTTTCGTAATCGCCTTTGTTCATCATCAGCGTTCCGATCAGCATGTAGAGCGAGGAGCCTTCATGGGGGTCGCCTTTGTAGACCTTGTTGATTTCGCCGCTCCACAGACTCAGGGCCTGTTGCTCCTTGTCTTTGTCGAAAAGAAGCTCAAGATCCTGCTGGGCCTTGAGGAAGTTTTCGAGCGCCTCGGCTTCGCGCCCGAGGGCAAGCTGGACGGTGGCGAGTTCGCATAAATACAGCGGCTGGCTGACCGTCCTTTCCCGCGCAAGCTCGGTCAGGATGGTTTCCGCTTCGACGTAATTCCCGGCCAGGAAAAAGTCGCGGGCGCGGTAAGACGCCGCCTCCATCGCATCGAGTTCCTTCTGGCTTTTTTCGACGAAGTTGGTGCTTTTGCACCCTCCGGCGAAAACGGCGAGGCACACGGCAAGAATCGCAAACCGCTTCATGGGACCCCTGTTTTGTTTTTTATCAGTTCGCTTCGTTCGCACTGCCGAAGTTGATCAGGATCATGAACGGCAGGAACCCTTTGGGATTGACGTTGACCAGTCCGAGCTGGAGAGCGGCGTTGTTTTTGGCGTAATTGACCAGCCCGATCTGAATTCCGGCCCCGTCGTTGGAGCCGTTGACCACGCCGACTTGAACCCCGTCGATGTGGTTGCGGACGCGGTTGTAGAGCGAAAGCTGGCAACCGCGCACGTCGCCCGCCAGGGCGGGGCCGCAGAGCGTCCATTGAAAGCCGTCGAGCCATTCGGTCGAGCTGCAGAAGATCGAGAGCTCCATGCCGCTCAGGTTGACCGGGCCGCCGGAAGAGCCGGGGAGGCCGAGACGGATTCCGTAGGTTTCGGTTTTGTGTTCGACCTCGGGAACGCCGAACCAGAAGCCGACCATCCAGTCCATCGCCCGGAGCGGGGAGCCGCATAGACATATTGCCATGATAGCACAGCAGATCAGGGTTGATTTTTTCATCTTGTCACCTCACTTTGTTAATTCGCCCCCCTCCGAGAGGACCAGTTGATAGCTTTCGGCCCCCTTGCGCGGGGAGACCGCCCGGAAATTGTAGGTGTCGCCGCGCCGGATCAGGATGGTCTGGCGGTTGGTCGAATAAAGCGGCGCGCCGCCGCGCGGCGAGCGCCCGGCGTAGAAGTTGGCCTGCCCGGCGAAGGAGATCGATTCGGGCGCGGTGACGAAGAAATCGTACCAATTGGTCGCGCCGCGGTAACGGAGCCCGACTTCGAGCACATTCTGGCCCGCGTCGTTGACGTAGAAGCGTTCGTAGGTCACTTCGAGGTAGTCGCGCAGTGAATTCGTGCCCCAGATCGCGTAATCGGCGGGACGGGTGAAGACGATGGTGTCTTCGTTGGCGAGGTCGGCGCGGTCGGCGCGGTCGACCGACTGGACCGACTTGCAGCCGGTGAGCGAAAAGAGGGCCGCGACGACGGTCAATAAAGTCAATTTCAGATATTTCATGATGGTTTCCTTACTGATAGACGACGCCGGATTTGGTCATGCGTTTGGTTTCGTAAGCGTCTTCCCAGACCATTTCGTTGTTTTCGGGGTTGACGAGCTGGACGGAGATCAGGAGATAATCCGAGGCCTTGCCTCCGGCGCGCTGCGACATGGCGCTGATTTCGCCGGAGAGGATGAAGTCGGCTTTGCCGAGGCCGCTGTCGATTTTGCGGTCGAGCAGGAACATCTTTTCATACACCGCGACTCGTTCGTCCGGCTTGACGATCATCACGTTCAAGCGTTTGTTGACGTTGGGCTTGGCCTGCATTTCGGGGGAGGTCATGAGACGCACGAGCTCGGATTCGCGCCGCCGGAACTCGACTGTGTCCCCGGTTGCAAAAGGGGTGGTCCGGCTGGTGTCGGGGACCCGGCCGTCGGTGATGTCGAGCGACTGGCCGCGCTTGAGGCGGCCTTCGATCACGTCGATGTAGTTGGCGAGGTTGATGATGCCCTCGGTGCGGATGCTTTCGGGAATGAATTGCCCGGTCAAATAGTAATCGGCTCCGGTGACTTCACCGGGCATCAGGAACTGGATTTTGCCCCCGGCGGCGTTGACGATTTCGGAACGGAGCATCGCGGCGAAGCTGTCGGCGTTCATGTTGACGAGGTTGGTGTTGATGGCTGGAATCACCGCGATTTTGACCGGTTTTGCCGAATTGGCGAAGAGCGGATTGGCGGCGATTTCCTTGCCCAGCTCGGCGAGCTTGTTGCGGACGAGCTCCTCCTGGCGCTCGGTCAGCGACTCGACCCGGACCTGCTGGACGGAGGCGTTTTTGGAGAAGAAGCGGACCTTGCCCGCGGCGGTCCGGTTGAGTTCGAGCTGGAGGCGCTTCATGAAGAGGTTGCGGTCGATGATGAAGCGGGAATTGTTTTTGAAATCGGCGACGGCGATCCGGACGACTCCCGCCTTGTCGGTGATTTCGGGGAGGGCGAGGATGGATGGCGTCATCTGGGTGGCGACGGTGCGGACGTCCCCGCTGTTGATGGCTCCCCCGAGGGGATCGTCGTCGGGGTGGATGTCGACGGTTTTGCTGACGTCGGCGGTATGGCAGCCGCCGAGAAGGGCGACGATGGTTGCGCCGCCGAGGAGACTCCTTTTCAAAAGTTTCATTTTGAAGCCTTTCCCGATAAGGATGAAGTGTTTTTGATAAATTTCCACTCAGAAAATAACCACCGGAGCGGCAAGATGCAAATATTTTTTGATAAAAAGATGTTTTTTTTTGAAATCGATTTGCTTTTCATTGAAAAATATTATATAATTAGAAACAAGCGAAACGTTTCGCCTGGCAATGGCTTTTTCCCCATGATTCCCGCGCGGCAAGGGCGGGAAAAATTCCGGACCGCGACTTGACGGAGCGAAAAAGCGAAAAGAGGCAAAACGTTTCGCCTGCGGATATGAAATTTGTAACTGTCTGAAATATCAGAACCTTGAACTCAATTATGGAGGATTCTAAATGCGAGGAAGAATTTTCGCGCTCGGCTGTACCGGCGTGCTGACCGCTCTTACGCTCGGCGCCGGAACGATTTTGAAAGACGGTTTCGAGGGCGATATCGCCGCCGCCTGGCAGGGCGTCGGCAGTTACTGGCAGTCGGCGCGCACCGCGGGCGCGGGCAACCAGGCGGTTCACCGGGTACTCTACGCCGGGACCAAGGCCGGCGAAAAGCCGATGGAACTCACCGCCAAAGAGCCGACCGCCTTTGCGGGCGGCAAATTCTCCTACGAAATCCTCTGCTCCGGCGGCAGCGAGACCGGCGTTCCGGTCCGGCAGGCCCTGGCGCTGGAATTCCTCGATTCCGCCAAAAAAACGCTCGGCGTCAAAGAATACAACCTCAACTCCGGCCCCGGCGCCTACCGCCGGAGTTCCGGCGAAGTCGAACCGCTCGCCGGAGCCGCCTTTGTGCGCCCGATCCTCCGGGTTTACGTCAGCGGGCCGATCGACAAGACCACCTTCGTCCGTTTCGACGAACTCGTCTTCGGCGACGATATTGCTCCGGTGGTGAAAGTTCCGGTCAAGGAAAACACCATCGACCTCGAAGCTCCGAAGCTCGACCTCGCCTTTGAAAACGGCGGCATGGGCTGGCAGGGCATTGCGGGCGGCTGGCGGATCACTCCGACCACCCACGCGGGCAAGGGCGCGCTCCAGCTGGTCGCCGCTCCCGGCGTTGCCGCCGGCAAAGTGGAATCCGTCAAGTCCCTGGTTCCCCTCGAAGTGCGCGGCGGTGAGCAGTACCGTCTCGCGGCCTTCATCCGCACGACCGACAAAAATCTGGGCACCAAGCAGTCGATCGCGCTGACCTTCAAAGACGCGGCGGGCAAACAAGTCGGCGAGGTCTTCGAATCGAAGCCGCTCTTGCCCGGCGTCAACCGTTTTACGGAATTGAGCGAACTCGTCAACGTCCCCGCCGGGGCGCTCCGGGCGGATTTCGAGCTCAAGGTGACCTTTGAGCGCGCTTCGACGGAAGAGGTCAAGAGCTACTTCGACTCCGTCGCGCTCCAGCCGTGGCGCGATTTGCTTGCCGGAGCCGCCAAGACCAACGCTCCCGCGCCCGCGCCGGTCAAACTGATGAATCCCGATTCGGGCAAATGGACCTCCGGCAACCTCAGCATCGGCAAATTCTATCAGGCCGGGCGCGCGCCCGCGCCGGAATACTACGACAGCCATTCCGGCCGCTGGACGCTCGGGTCAAAGCTGACCGACGGCAAACGCCAGCAGGGCTTCAACTTCGAAAAGACCGCCAACGTCGGGTGGAACGGGCTTGAGCCGGTTTCGATCACCGTCGACCTCGGCACGGTCCAGCAGCTGGAGAAGGCGGACGTGTCGGGCTTCCAGGATATCGAAGCCTACTCGCGCGTTCCCGAAAAGATTGAAATCCTGACCCGTCCCGACGACAAATCGGAGTGGGTGAAGTGGGGCTCCTGGAACGACCGCGCCAAGATCGGCAAAAAGGATGGCGCGTATCGGATTGTCGTCGCTGGCAAAGCGGTCCCCGCCCGGTTCGTCAAGTTCGACATCACGCCCGACCAGTCGCGCAAGGCCAACATCCTGATGCTCGACGAAATTCAGCTCGACGGCAAGATCAAGAACACCTGGAAGATGGTTCCGGCCGAGGGCGTCTATCACGGTGCTTTCCCGCCCAGCTACGGCTTCAAGGAGCCGCTCCGTGGCGGGCGCAAGCTCCCGATGTCGCTCCAGACCTTTGAAAACCTGGTCGGCAAGAAGGTTTCGATGGTGCTGTGGTACCAGGGGCTGAGTCCGGAGCGGAATTTTGGGGAATTGCAGGAGCTGCGGACTTTCGACCTTGCGGAAAAGCATTGCGCCCAGCGTTTCATGTCAATCGGCTGGCTGCCGCCGGCGACGGTGTCGCTGGAGGATATTATTTCGGGCAAGCTGGACGATTACTTCTACGAATACTTTTCGGACAGCATCGACGACGTGAAGACGCTGGGCGATCATACCCCAATCTGGTTCCGGCCGATGAACGAGTTCAATTCGGGCTGGGTGACCTGGGGTCTCGATCCCGACAATTTCCGTCTGGCGTGGCGCCGGATGTACAATATCGCGGAGCAGCTGGGGGTGACGAAGCGTCATATTTTCGTCTGGTCGCCGAATCACCGCAGTTACCCGGATGTGGACTGGAACAAGATGGAGCATTACTATCCCGGCGACCAGTATGTGGACTGGGTGGGGGTGTCGTGTTATCCGCCGTCGGCCCAGTATGTCAACGGCAATGAGGACGCGCGTTATCCTTTGCTGCGCTGCAAGGAGGTCAACGACAAATACGGCGACCGCAAGCCGATGATGGTGGCCGAGGGCGGGTTCAGTTCGTCGAGTGATCAGGTGCGCTGGGTGAAGGAGTGGTTTGAGGTTGACAAGCGTTATCCGAACTTCAAGGCGATGATTTGGGAGAATCACAATGACCGGGTGCTGCAGGATCAGCCGGAGGCGCTGAAGCTGTACCGGGAACTGGTGAAGTCCCCGCGCTGGATCTCAGAGACCTACACCGGCAAATAAAAAAAAGAAAAAAGAAAAAAAAGAAAAAACCGCCGTCAGGCGGAATCCCGCCCAGCGTTCGGCTGGGCGCGGTCCAGTGGCGAAACGCTGGTCGCTCCGGCTCCACCGGAGCGAAGCTAAGCGAAGCGCTCCCCCCCGACGTGGGCGGAGCCCACTCCGCTCTGCGAAAGCGAAACAAGCGTCGCACCAAGCGCAGCGGGGTGCGACGCGCGATTGAGCGAAGCAGGCCGGGTGATTTTGAAATAAAGGAAATCGACAACACATGAAACGGATCGCAGCCACACTGGCCG
>JAVBUI010000305.1:0-3410 GCA_031555495.1 Victivallaceae bacterium
CCACTTTTTTTGCGCGACGCCGCGCGCTTAATTGACTCTTTTCCCCCTCGGTGGCGCGTGGGCGCGTACGCCTCCCCGCCCCCTACACACGACGACTGGAAAAATGCGAGATTTCCCGCGCGGCAAAGCAAAAAAATGGAGCGGGTGACCGGAGTCGAACCGGCGTCGCCAGCTTGGGAAGCTGGAGCATAACCGTTTTGCTACACCCGCTCGAAGAGCTTGGACTATAATCTACCACCTTGTGTGGATTTTTCAAGCGCTTTTTTGTTTTTTTTCCTTGATCGTTCGCAAAGATGTGATATCATAGTATATTACACGAAAAAAATCATGATACGACAGGCTGAATCACTTATGAAGCATCATCTCATTGGGGGAGCGCTACTGCTCGCAATACTCTTCACAACCGGCTGTGAATCCTTCTCCCGGATCGCCGAATTCAAGGAGATTTCGCTTCCCGCCGTCAATATTGTCCAGTACAGCGACGGTCCGACGCTGCGGATCAGCGGTCAGCTGGTCCAGTCCACGCGCATCGTGGAAAAGATCCGCCAGATCAAAGACGGCAGGATCATTGAAATCGAAGTCCTGACCTCGCCGTTTTCACGCGACGGCCATTCGGGCCGCTTCAAGACCGAAGTGATTTTAGACAACATCGATTTCGTCGTCTTCGGTCCCGAAAAAACCCTGATTTGGCGGCGGTACCCCGACACCATGCCGTACCGCGAGCGCCCCAATGCCGAATTCAAGGCCCCTGGCGAATCCTGATTCCGTTTGTGATATAATTTTCCGCCGCCACACTGGAAAATCCGCATTCGTGAGCTATATTACAGGGATTATTCAACAACTTACGGGATTTTCACGTTATGGAGTGCGGAAACAACCTGTTTCCCGGCGACAGCTACGACACGCCGGACTTTGTCAAACGGCATTGGCTCGACCGTATCTGCTGCGGGGGACGCTGGTATTTTTACTGGAAGAACTTCCTGATTTTCAGCCAATCCGGCCGCTGCGGCAAACGCGGCGAACTCGACGGCGAACACCAGATTTTTTACTCGAACCAGAACATCCGTCTGATCGAGGAGTGCGGCGGCAAAATCCATTTGCGCGGACTCGATCATTTGCGCGCGCTCGACGGCCGCCCGGTGGTGCTGATCGGCAATCACATGAGTCTCCTCGAAACCGCGGTGTTCCACGCCATCCTCCGGCCCCACCTTGATTTCACCTTTGTGATTAAGTCGTCGCTGCTCAAAATTCCGCATTTCGGCGATATCATGCGTGCAATCGGCGCCATCGAAGTCGGGCGCGAAAACCCCCGTGACGATCTCCGCGCCGTGCTCGAAGAGGGGCAGCAGCGCCTCAAGGCGGGACGTTCGGTAATCATTTTCCCGCAATCGACGCGCTCGACCGAATTCAATCCCGAAAAGTTCAATTCGATCGGCGTCAAGCTCGCCAAGGCCGCCGGCGTGCCGGTCGTCCCCTTCGCACTTAAAACCGATTTCCTCTCCAACGGCAAATTGATCCGCGACCTCGGACCGATCCGCCGCGAAAACGATGTTCATTTTTCCTTCGGTCCCGCCATGCCGGTCGTCGGCAACGGCAAGGAGGAATTGAAAAAAACCATCGATTTCATCCAGGAAAATCTGGCCGAATGGCAAAAAAAGTAATGAAAATCCCCCGGACTTCCTTGCATTGTTCCTTATCGGGAATTATGTTACCACCTTTGACGGAAAGAATTCCGGAGACGTTATCAATCCGCAACCCCCGTACGGATCGCGCATGAAATTATCGAAACAACTGGGCCTTGCCGCCATCTCGGCCTCGCTGATTCTCGGCTTTGCCGGGCGGGCGGAAGCGGCTTCGCTTGAAGGCAGTTTCAAGCAGGCGATCAGCAGCGGCGCGCTCAAAAACATCCGTTACGATCGCATCAGCATCGCATCCGACAACATCATCGTCACCGGCAACGTCCATATTCCGTTCGGCGATTTCGACATCTACGCCGACCGCGCCGTGATCAACCCGCAGTCGCGCGACATCGACGCCTCGGGCAACATCCAGTTGTACCGGCGAAGCAGACAAAGCGGCCAGGTCACTCCGGAAGAACTGCTGCGCCTGGAAGAAAAGAACGGCAACGCGGTCGAGATCACCGGCGTGACGACCGACCTCTTCGGCCAGCAGAAAATCGGCGTGACGATCACTTATGTCGACAGCAAAATCCGCGCCGAAACGTTTTCCGGCAACCTGACGACCGGCTTCTTCCAATTCTCCAAAGCGGAGCTGAACCTTGGCACCGTCGTCGCCCGTGCCGATGACGGGGAGCGCAAGCCGAACGGCATCATCACCCTAAAAAACGCCGAAATCAGCTCCTGTAACTACCTCGAAAGCCAGAACTCCCACTACTCGGTATCCGCCAAGGAAATCGAGCTGACCCCCCGGAACACCGCCGAGTTCTCGCTGGAAAATGCCGAAAGAGACATCGACGAATACAGCGTAATGGCCTACAATTGCACCTGGAACATTTACGGCGTTCCGGTGCTGTGGCTGCCGGTCTTCTACAAGCCCCGTGGCGAAAGCTTCGGCCTGGCCCAGTTCCAGGCCGGGGACAACGGCGACTGGGGGTATTATGTTTCGCTGTCGAAGAAATACACGATTCTCGATTATCCGTACACAACCGCGCGGCTGCTGCTTGACCTCTATGAGAAGCGCGGCGTAGGCTACGGGGCGGAAATCCAGTCGTCCAGCGAAGATTCAAGAACTTCGATCTTCGCCTACAGTCTTTACGACGTCCGCCCGTACGAGTCGACCGACATGCGCGAATACGGCATCAAGACGCCGCACGGACGCTTCGACTTCCGGATCAGCAACATGACCCATATCGATCCGACGCTGGATTTCCGCGGCACCTTTGAGCTGATCAGCGATCCTTATTTCACCCGGGACTTCTTCAGCAATTATTACAATGCCAATCCGCAGGCGACAACCTTCGCCGCGCTGGAAAAGCAATTCGACCACTTCTCGGCGTCGGTCTACGTCCGCCCCCGGGTAAACAGCTTCTACACCACCGTCGAGGAGCTGCCGTCCGGACGGATCGACATCCCGCGCCAGGAGCTGTTCGGCACCAATCTCTATTATCAGGGCGAATTCAGCATCGGCTATTACCAGCGGCGGTGGCAGTCTTACGACGAGCGTTTCTTTTTCCGGCTGCCGAACGACTATTCGAGCGGACGCCTTGACAACCTCAACATGTTCTATTATCCGATCAACCTGGGCTGGATCAACCTGATTCCGCGCGCCGGGTTCCGGATGACCGGCTATACCAACTCGTCCAAAAAGAAACTCAGCCAGGACGCCGTCAACCTGATGCTCTATTCCGACCAGCCCGACTACAACTATCGCGGCAACGTGGGCTTACCCAA
>JAVBUI010000277.1:0-3058 GCA_031555495.1 Victivallaceae bacterium
CGGCCAGCGTCATCGACACACGGCGGCTTTGCGCAAGTCGTCTCCGTCTTGTTCCAAATTTTCGGTTGACACGACACTAGATTGGACACCACGTCGGTTTCGTGCGGATAACGCCCGCTCCACAACGCCGCGCGGGCGGGCATGCACAAAGGACTCACCGTATAGGCGCGCGTAAAAAGCTGCGAATCCGCCAGCAGCCGGTCGAGGTTCGGGGTGTCGGCGAAGCCGGGCGCGTGAGGAGCCAGAGCCCGGGCGGAGAGCTGGTCGCACATGATCAGGAGAATATTGGGCCGCTCCGCCTTCTCCGGCGGCGGCTCCGCGGCCCCCGCCAGCAATCCCGCGCCGAGAACGGCCCCGGTCAGGGCGCGCCCCGGCAGCTTGCCGGGCGGCGGAGCGAGATAACTCATACTCAACGCTCCTTCAGGGGGCGCGAATCGAGTTCGGTGTAAACCCGGCGCTGTGCGCCGCGCTCGGCGGGATTGAAGTTTTTCTTCAAACTTGCGCTCTTTTTCGCTGGGTCGAAGGTGATCGTATAATCTTCGAAGCGGTTCACGCGCAGATGCAGTTCCCCCTCTTTGACCAGCTCCAGCTCAAGGTCCCAGATCCGGCGCGACTGCGGCAGCGGCGCGAGGAAGGTCAGGAAACGGCACGGCGAAGCGTCGGTTTTCGACTGCAGGAAGGAGAAAGCGCCGCGCGGCTCCTTTTTGTTGTAAACCGTCGAAATCCAGCCGGACTCTTCCGAAAGCTCGAGCCCGCCGGTCAACGGCACCGATTGGATGTACAAATTGACGCCGGTGGAATTTTCGCTCTGCGCGGTCAAACTCCCGCGGTCGAAGACCGCCTTGCCCGGCATGAACTGAAAATGCTGCCGCAATTTCCCGGTCGCCTTCCCCGAGAGCTCGTCGAGGATCACGAGATACTGCCCGTCGATCATGAACATGGTCCTGGCATGATTCAAATCGGAATAAGACTGGTTCGAGCCCGAAATCACATTGACGCCGGGCGCCTCCGCGGTCCACAGCAGCTTGCCATAGGAGGCGGCCTGGCGGTTGTCGAGCGTAATTGTCGGATGCACGCGCGTCTGGCGAAACCAACTGCGCCATTCATCCTCGCCGCTGTAGATGTAGCAGCCGCTGTCGGCCATCACGTTTTCGCCGAAGGCCGAGAGCTCGAAGGAGAGGTTGTCGATATGGTTGTGGTACTGGTAATCGGTATTGGAATTTTTCATCACCGCAAACAGCGCTTTGGCGTCCCACCCCGAGCGCATGGTGTAATAACCGCAGAGGTCGAGCGTATGCACCAGCTTCTCCGGCTTCTTGCCCGTCTTGCCGAAGGAGGCGAAATACTCCCAGTCGGGCCGGTTGAACTGCGTCAGGTACCGCCCGACGAAGCGCTGGCCGAAACCGGGCTCCTTGAGCCAGGCGTCGCCGAACTGCGGCAGCGTGCCGTTGGGGTGGCTCCAGAGCATCACCGCCGTGATCGCTTTTTCGATCTTATCCACATATTTCTTCGGGAACTGATAGTCGATCCCGTTCAGCTTCGCGAGCTCCATCGCCTGCAGGAAATCGCCGGGATAGCCGCAGTGGTAGGAGGTGATCAGTTCCGCGATCATCCCGTCGTCGAGGAGCACGATGTCCTGCGCGGAGACGATGTTGTCGAGCAGTTCCTTCGCCCGCTCCGGACTGCTTTTGAATTCCGGGAAATAAGCGGTGAATTTGAGGAAGCTCAGCCACTCGATGATCTCGTGGTTGTTGATGTCGGGCCGGAAGGGCTTGCGCGCCATGCGGCGGTACAAGGAATCGCTCTGCTCCGAGAGCGACCAGAGCAAAGTCACCAGAGTATCGGCGTCGAAGCTCGGCGAGTCGCGGAAGTACTCCATCATCGTCGGCATCACGGCGATGCGCTGCCCGGTTTCGAGCTTGCGCCAGCCGGGGTGAGACTTCACCACCTCGGGTTTATGCATATGATCGACCCAGCTGTTAAGCTCAAAGACCCACTCTTTGGCATACTTTTCATCTTTGCTTTCGCGATAAGCCTTGCCGAGCGCGGGCCACCAGTAGAAGCGGTGCAATTGCCAGATCCACTCTTTGTCGGAGAAGGGATTGGAGTCCCAGTCAAGCGTCTCCTTGCCGCGAAACTGCACGGGATAGGTCGGCTGGCCCGGGAATTTGTGCTCCAGCGCCGACGACGCCCACTCCCGGTCGCGTTTGCTCATTTCGGCCGGAACGGCGTCGCCCGGCAACGCGGTTTTGCGGGTCCGGAAGTACTCGAGAAGCGCCGCTTTGCGCTGCTGCGGCGTCGCCGCGTCCCGGACCTTTCCCAACCCCGGCCGCGACAAGTCGAGCTTGTCGAGCACCATTTCAAGCCGGTCCCCGGCGGCGTTCAAGGTAAGGCCCGCCATGCAGACCGCGAACAGGATTGCAGCAGCTTTCATATCGTTCAGTCCCTCAGCCAGGTTTTCTTGTCGTTGAACGGCGCACGCTGATAAGGGTCGAAAACCGATCCGGTGGTGTAACCGCCGCCGCCGACCACTTCTTCCCACGCCGTCCCGACCGCCTTCACCGCGGAGACGTGCCCATCCACCCAGCCGACATTGGTGGCCCCGCCGTGACGGGTGGACAAGATTCCGTTGCTTCCGGTCGGCAGGCTTTCCCACTCCAACGTGCCGTTTCCGGTATTCGGTTCACTGACGCGGAAGGTGTCGGCGAACGAAAGCTTGCCGGACGGGTTCTTCAGCCTCGTCACCTTGGCCGGCGGTCCGTAAGGAGTCGTGCCGTCGGCGGCGACCCCGCCGGAATACCGGTTGCTGTAAAGATGCCGGTAGTTGACCCCGTAATCGATGCTGTTGAGCGCCGCGCGGTTGGTGGGATCGATCGACGCAAGAATGTCGGCCGTATTCTTGTTCACCTTGCTCGGGCACAGGAAAATCTTGAATCCCTGTTTGATCCCGAAGTAGTTACCGGTCGCGAGATACCCGGTCCAGAAATAATTGACCGCGGTGTTGACGCTCCGGTAAGGCGGAAAAAAATCGCCGTTGTCGTGCTGGTACGCCAGAATG
>JAVBUI010000035.1:0-7967 GCA_031555495.1 Victivallaceae bacterium
TCGCGCGCGTCGGCGGCCTTGCGACCCGCTTCACGGTCGCCGCCTTTGACGTTTTCGGGGATGATCACCCCGGCGTGGGTGGCCAGCAAGTGGGCGGCTTCGGGAAACTGGACATTCTCGCGTTCCATCACGAACCGGAAGACGTCGCCGCCTTTGCCGCAGCCGAAGCAGTGAAACAACTGTTTGTCGCCCCTGATGTGGAACGACGGCGTTTTTTCGTTGTGGAAGGGGCAACAGCCTTTCCAGGCGTTGGAGCCACTTTTTTTGATCGGCATGTATTTGCCGATTACCTCGACGATGTCACAACGCTGCCGGATCTCTTCGACGACGTCATCGGGAATGAACCCGGGCATGTTATCTGCCCTGGATGGCGCGCCGCCGCGCTTCGGCGGTCTGCCGCAGCGGAGCGTTGGCTTCGTCGGCGGGGGCGAGGTCGAGGTAACGTTTGTAGAGCGCGGCGGCGGCGCGCGGGTTGTTGAGGTACAAATCCATGCAGCGCGCGAAGTTGAAGCCGATCACCGGCGGAGAGCCCGCAACTTTGCACCCGGCGAGGAAAGCCTCCCCGGCGGCCTTGGGCGAATTGCCCCGGGCAAGGACGATGCCGAGCTGGTTCTGGTATTCTGGAGAATTCCGCAGCCGGGCGTCGCGGGCGAGCGAAATCAGATAACTCCTCGCCTGGGCGGGATTGAGCGACATCGCGACGTTGGCGAGCAGGATCAACGTATTGCGGTCGCCGGGCCGGATCGCGATCGCTTTGCCGAGCGCGGCGAACGCTTCGGGGTGGTTTTCGCGGCGGAGACTGGCAAGGCGGCCATAGGTGTACTGGGCGACGAAGGAGTCGGGCTCAAGGGCGGCGGCTTTGGCGGCGGATTCGACGGCGGATTCGAGCTTGTTGTTCTTTTCGAGCATGACCGCCTGGAAAATCAACGCGTCGGCGCGTTTCGAATCCTGTGAAGCCGCTTTCCTGGCGAGTTCGAGGGCTTTTTCGTACCGCCCGGCGGCGTTTTCGGCGGCGGCTTCGCGGAGCAGCGCGTCGGCGTCGCGGGCGGGGCCGCAGCCGGCGGCGGCCAGCAGTGCGGCGAGGAGTGTCAGATGGAGGAAGTGTCTCATTTTCAATACCAATATTAGCAAAGGTTCATAATATCAGTTATAATGTAACGGTTCGATCGTTTTTTTCAATCCGAAAAGTGGAATTATTGTTTTTTCGGCAGTATATTACTAAAAATGTATTGTCATTTGTAAAAATCCAAGGAGTCTTCCGATTATGAAATGCGTCGTTCTCGCTTACCACAACATCGGCCGCGCCGGCATCGAAGCGCTGCTCAGGGCCGGATACCAGATCGAAGCGGTCTTCACCCACCGCGACAATCCCAATGAAAACATCTGGTTCGGCTCGGTCGCGGAATTGGCCGCCGAAAAGGGAATCGAGGTCTTTGCGCCGGAGGATATCAATCACCCGGTCTGGGTCAACCGGATCAAGGCGATGGCCCCCGATTTCATTTTCAGCTTCTACTACCGCGATATGGTCAAATCGGAAATCCTTGAAATTCCCCGTTTCGGCGCGCTGAACCTCCACGGTTCGCTGCTGCCCAAATACCGCGGCCGGGTTCCGCTCAACTGGGCGCTGATCAACGGCGAAAGCGAAACAGGCGTGACGCTCCACTACATGGCCAAGCGCGCCGACGCGGGCGACATCGTCGACCAGGAAGCTTTCGCGATCGAGAACTGCGACACCGCCAAAAGTCTTTTCGACAAAGCGGTCATCGCGGCGAAGACGTTGCTTGACCGCACCCTTCCCCTGCTCAAAACCCAGCAGGCCAAGCGCCGCGCCCAGAACGAAGCCGACGCCACGACGTTCGGCGGCCGCAAACCCGCCGACGGCCAGATCGACTGGAGCAAATCCGCGGTCGCGGTCCGCAATCTGATCCGCGCAGTGACCCGGCCTTACCCGGGCGCGTTCTCCTTCATCGGCGACCGCAAATCCTTCTTCTGGGCGGCGGACGTCGTCGAGAGCGACGTCGACGCCGCGCCGGGCACGGTGATTTCGGCGAAACCCCTGACCATCGCCTGCGGCGACAAGGCGCTCCGGATCACGGCGGCCCAGCTTGAAACCGGCGTTTATACCACCGGCGACCAGTTCGCCGAGGACGCCCGGATCGTTAAAAACATGGTGTTCGGCGCCAACGCCCGGACCGCCCGCAGCGCGGAGCGCCGCAAGAGCGTACTGATCCTCGGCGTCAACGGCTTCATCGGCAGCCACCTGAGCGAACGGTTGCTCCAGTCCGGCAAATACGAAGTCTATGGCCTCGACCTTCGCAGCAACTACATCGACCACCTGGTCGGGCGCGAAAACTTCCACTTCCGTGAAGGCGACATCTCCATTCACCGCGAATGGATCGAATACCACATCCGCAAGTGCGACATCATCCTTCCGTTGGTGGCGATTGCGACTCCGATCGAATACACGCGCAATCCGCTGCGGGTCTTCGAGCTCGACTTCGAGGAAAATCTGCGGATCGTCCGTTATTGCGTCAAGTACGGCAAGCGGATCATCTTCCCGTCGACCAGCGAAGTTTACGGCATGTGCACCGACGCGGCGTTCGACGAAGACAATTCGCCGCTGATCACGGGCCCGATCCGGATGCAGCGCTGGATTTATTCGGCGAGCAAGCAGTTGCTTGACCGGGTGATCTGGGCGTTCGGGGCCAAGGGGCAGCTGTCGTTCACCTTGTTCCGTCCCTTCAACTGGATCGGACCGCGGCTCGACTCGCTGAATTCGGCGCGGATCGGCTCGTCGCGGGCGATCACCCAGCTGATTTTGAACCTGGTCCAGGGCTCGCCGATCCAGCTGATCGACGGCGGCGAACAGAAACGCTGCTTCGTCGACATTTCGGAAGGCATCGAAGCTTTGTTCCGGATCATCGAAAACGACGGCGGCCGCTGCGAAGGCAAGATCATCAACATCGGCAACCCGGTCAACGAAGCGAGCATCAAGGTGATGGCGGAAATGTTGGTTGAAAAATTCGACAAACACCCGCTGCGCAAGAAATTCCCGCCTTTCGCGGGCTATCAGGTGCTCGAAAGCGGTGCGTTCTACGGCAAAGGCTACCAGGACGTCCAGCACCGTGTGCCGAGCATCAAAAACGCCAAAAAATTCATCGATTGGGAGCCGTCGATCCAGCTCGAACAGTCGATCGAAACCACGCTTGACTTCTTCCTGAATGAAGCGATGGCGTCGGATGAATTCATCAAGGCGCACAACGATTGATGAAGACGATCGGTCTCAGGATCGATGTGGACACCTTTCGCGGAACGGCGAAGGGTGTCCCGGCGCTTTGCGAAATTCTTCAAAAGCACGGTGTTTCGGGGACTTTTTATTTTTCGGTCGGCCCGGACAATATGGGGCGGCACCTGTGGCGGCTGCTGAAGCCGGCGTTTCTGATCAAGATGCTGCGGACCAATGCGGCGGGGCTGTACGGCCCCGAGATCGTGCTGATGGGGACGGCGTGGCCGGGGCTCCGGATCGGCAGACACCTGGCGAAACAGATCCGGGGCGCGGCGGAGGCCGGGCACGAGATCGGGTTCCACGCCTGGGATCATCACCGGGCGCAATCGAAGATCGACACGATGAGCTCAAAGGAGCTGTACGAAGAGCTTTCGCGCGGCGTGGCGGAGTTGGAGCGGATTACGGGGCATAAGCCATTGACGGCGGCGACGCCGGGGTGGCGGACGAATGACGCGCTGCTGCTGGAAAAGATGAAATTTCCGTTTGAATATAACTCCGACTGCCGCGGGGAGCATCCGTTTTATCCGGTGGTGGGGGGGAAGAGACTGGGGCAATTGCAAATCCCGGTGACGTTGCCGACTTACGATGAAATTTGCGGGCGCGGCGGGGTGACGGACGCCAATTACAATGACCGTCAGATTGATTTGCTGCGGGAGGATAGGGTGAATGTGCTGACCATCCATGCCGAGGCGGAGGGCGGTCGTTGCGCGGGGATGTTCGATGAATATTTGACGCGGGTGAAGGCGTTGGGATACCGGGTTGTGCCGTTGGGGGAGATCGCGAGGGAGTGCAAGGATGCGCCGGAGGGGGTGGTTGCGCAGGAATCCTTCCCCGGGCGCGAAGGCTGGCTCGCGGTGCAAAAAAAATAAAAAAAAGCGCCGCAGGCAAAAAAAAAGCGCGAAGCGCCAATCCCGCTCTCCGTCGTACGGAGGCGCGGTCCAGCGGCGAAACGCTGGTCGCTCCGGCTCCACCGGAGCGAAGCTAAGCGAAGCGCTCCCCCCAAGGTCGGCGGAGCCGACACCATCCTGCGAAAGCGAGGTCGGCAGCAAGGTCACAACGTGACCGGCGAACGACGCCGAGCGAAGCAGTGGAACGGTCGCGCCGACACCTGCGGCGGCGGAGCGCGGGCCGGGCTCCGCACCGCGACTATCGTCGCGTTTCTTGAGCTGGGCTGCGCCCGGGCGAAGTCGGCGAGGCGCTGCCTCACACTCCGCCAAAGGGCGCTGCCCTTTGGAATCCCGGCCGACCGTCGGCTTCGGGGTACCGGGCCTCCGGCCCGGGGCTTTGAACAAAATCACATTTGGATTTTCACACTCAACATAAGGTTCGACTCACCATGGAAAACGGATACGATTTTCTGCAGAAGATCAGCCGCGAGCCCAGCAACCTGATCAAGGCGCTGCAAGCCGTCCAGGGCCTCGAAGGCTACGTCTCCGACAACGCCATCCGGGCCGTCGCCAAGTACTTCAATCTCCCCGTCGTCGAAGTCGAAGGCGTGCTCAGCTTCTACGCCCAGTTCAAACGCGTCAAGCCGGGCAAATTCAAAATCGCCGTCTGCGACGGCACCGCCTGCCACATCAAAGGCTCGCCCCTGATCGGCGAATGGATCAAAGCGGAACTCGGCATCAAATCCGGCGAAACCGACGGCGACGGCACCTTTTCGCTCGAAACCGTCGCCTGCCTGGGCTGCTGCAGCCTCGCCCCGGTGATGAGCATCAACGGCCGCGTCTACGGCAAACTCGACCGCAAAGGAACCATCAAAATCCTGAAGGAGTACCGCGGCAAATGAACGACTCCATCCTCAAAATCCGGGTCGGCACCGCCTCCTGCGGCATCGCCGCCGAAGCCGAAGCCGTTCTTACTGCACTGCGCCAGGCAGCGCCCGAAGTCTCCGTCGAAGGCACCGGGTGCATCGGCCACTGTTACGCCGAACCGCTGGTCGAAGCCGTCTTGAAAGACGGTTCGAGCATCTTCTACTCCCGCGTCGGCGGTGACGCCGCTTCGGTCGAAAATATCCTCACGCTCGGCGACAAAAACCGCTTCGAAATCAGCCCCGGCCGCAAATCGCGCGAACTCGTCAAAGTCCTCACCCTCGCCGGACGAATCGATCCGGTGTCCTGCGACGATTACATCGCCAACGGCGGTTACGAAGGACTCAAAAAAGCCCTCGCCATGCCCCCCGAAGCGGTGGTCGACGAAATCAAGCTCTCGGGCCTCCGCGGACGCGGCGGCGGCGGTTTCCCGACCGGCATGAAGTGGAGCTTCCTCGCCGCCAAGCAAGCGGACGAGAAAATCCTGATCTGCAACGCCGACGAAGGCGACCCGGGGGCTTTCATGGACCGCTCCTTGATGGAGAGCGTGCCGCACCAGATGCTCGAAGGCATGCTGATCGCCGCCTACGCCACCGGCGCGACCAAGCTCTTCATCTATTGCCGCGCCGAGTACCCGCTGGCGATCAAGCACCTTGAAATCGCGATCGGCCAGATTTACGAACGCAAATACAATGTCATTCGCGGCCGCGCCCTTGAAATCATCATCAAGGAAGGCGCAGGAGCCTTCGTCTGCGGCGAAGAGACCGCTTTGATCCATTCGCTCGAGGGCAAACGCGGCACCCCGCGCTTCCGCCCGCCCTTCCCGACCGACAGCGGCTGGAAGGGGTACCCCACCATGATCAACAACGTCGAAACCTTCGGCAACGTCCCGCTGATCCTGCGCGAAGGCGGCGCGGCCTACGCATCAATCGGCACCGCCGGCAGCAAGGGCACCAAGCTCTTCGCGCTGGCGGGCGACCTCAAATATCCCGGCCTGGTCGAGGTCCCGATGGGGATCACCATCGCCGAAATCGTCTTCGACATCGGCGGAGCGGACCCGGCGGAAGTGAAAGCGGTCCAGACCGGCGGCCCCTCGGGGGGCTGCATCCCGGTGGAGCTCTTCCACACCCCGGTCGACTATGATTCGCTGCGGAGCCTGGGGGCGATCATGGGCTCGGGCGGAATGATCGTGATCGGCAAAAACCGCTGCATGGTCGAAACCGCGCGCTACTTCCTCGACTTCACCCACCGCGAGAGCTGCGGCAAATGCACCTTCTGCCGGGTCGGCACCAAGCGGATGTTTGAGACGCTTGAGCGCATCACCAAAGGCGAAGGCGAAATGGCCGACCTCGATTTCCTGCGCGACCTCGGCCCCAAGGTCCGCGCGGGCTCGCTCTGCGGCCTCGGACAGACCGCGCCGAATCCGGTACTGGCGACGCTGCGCTACTTCGAAAACGAATTTCTCGATCACGTCAAGGATCACAACTGCAAGGCATTGGAGTGTTCGGCCCTGATTTCGGTCAAACTCGACAAGGCCAAATGCATCAAGTGCAAGCTCTGCATCAAGGGCTGTCCCGTCGCCGCGATTTCGGATGACTTCGTGATCGACGACGCCAAGTGCACGCGCTGCAACAGCTGCATTGAAATCTGCCCGAAAAAAGCGATTGCGCGGGCCCCGAAAAATGAGGAACAGACGGAAAAATGAGCAACCGGATTGCATTTACATTGAATGGCGTCCCGGCCGAAGCCGCGCCGGGGGAGACGATTCTGGACGTGGCCAAGAGCCGTGGAATTTTCATCCCGACCCTGTGCCGCGAGGAACGGATCTCAAAGACCACCAGCTGCTTTGTCTGCGTGGTCAAGGATCAGAAAAGCGGGCGGTTCCTGCCGTCATGCTCGAGCTGTCCCGCGCCGGGGCAGGAGATCGACGCGTCTTCGGAGGAGGTCGAGGAGATGCGCCGCACCGCGCTCAACCTTCTCCTGAGCGAGCACAGCGGCGACTGCGAAGCGCCGTGCCAGGTGTCGTGCCCGGCCCATGCGGCGGTCGAGGAGTACGTCCGCGCCGGCAAGGACGGGGATTTCCTGAAATCGCTGGAGATCATCAAGGAACGGATTCCGCTGCCGATGACCATCGGCCGGGTCTGCCCGCGCTTCTGTGAAAAGGACTGCCGCCGCAACGTCTACGGCAAACCGGTCGCGATCAACGACGTGAAACGCCTCGCGGCGGATTTGTATTACGATACTTACATGGAACCCATTCCCGCCGAAACCGGACACAAGGTCGCGGTGGTGGGCGGCGGTCCGGCCGGGTTGGCGGCGGCGTATTATCTTCGCCGCAACGGAGTCGCGGCGACGGTGTTCGAAGCGATGGACGCGGCGGGCGGGATGACCCGTTACGGAATTCCCGAATACCGGTTGCCGAAATCGATCCTCGACCGCGAAATCGCGCACTTCGTCAAACTCGGCGTGAAGTTCGAATTCGGCCGCAAACTGGGAGAAAACCTGTCTCTGGACGAACTCTCGAAATCCTTCGACGCGGTGGCGGTGGCGGTCGGCTGCTGGCAGGCGTCGTCGATGCGCTGCGAGGGCGAGGAATTGGCATTGCAGGGGATCGATTTCCTGTGCGACGTCGCGCTGGCGGGAAACAAAGCGCCGAATCCGGGGAAAACCATTGTGATCGGCGGCGGCAACACCGCGATGGACTGCGTCCGCACCTCGGTGCGGCTGGGCAGTCCCGACGGAGCCTGCGTCGATTGCCCGATCGCCGCGATCACCGTATCGGCGACCGTCTCAAAATCGCTTCCCGGGACTTCGACCGGCTTGCGGCGGCCCGACGCGTCGGGTTCGCCAAGCTCCATCCGGCGGCAGGT
>JAVBUI010000170.1:0-4662 GCA_031555495.1 Victivallaceae bacterium
AGAAAAAATTTCTCGCTTGCTCGATTCGAAAAATATGTCAAAATGCAAATGTAGTCTATTTTTATAAAATACAATCGGACTGAAGAGCAGATTTTTAAAGTAGCCTCTTCAACGAAATTTGCGGGCGAACTCCGGTTCCGGGAGTTCGCCCGCAAATTCTGGCGAAGAGGCAAAAAGTATGCCTGCCTCAATCTTCGGTTCGATGTTCCGCTTTTTCGAAAACCGCTTTGTCGGCCAGTGAGACATGCCCGTCCACCCGGCCGTCGTCCAGCGGATCATCTTCCCGCGCCCTCAGATCCCGGAACATTTTTTTGAGGTCGATGATGCCGCCGACGCCGAACCAGACGGTGGTGAACAGCACCAGCACCAGCGGCACGGCCAGCGCTGTGATGAAGAAATAGGCGCTCCACCACTCGATCGGCCAGGGCGAAACCGCATTCCACAGAATCACCGCGACAAAGCACAGTCCAAATTGATAAAGGAACGTGTAGAAAAACATTCCCCGGGAGATGATCCGGTCGCCCCGCGTGTATTCGCTGGTGATGCCGATCAGGGAGTTGAAAATTTTTGCCGGGCGCCAGTCGAATTTCGGCGTCTCCATCCCGTCGGTGTTGTAAATGCCGCGATGGAGCATACGGTCAAGATTGAACGGCTCTTTCCGCGTCGCCCATGAGACCGCGCAGTAGATGGCCAGGGTGACCGCCATGGTAATGAAGTACAATTCATAGGAGTTGATCGGGAATTTGGCGTCATCCATTTTCCACACCACCCAGGGGTGGAAGGGGCCTGAAACCGTTTCCAGCATGCCGCCGACCGCTTCGACCATTCCCTGCCGGGTCAGAAACGGGTAAATGACGCTTGTCCAGCAATTCTGCATGAAGATGCCCCAGAGCGCCAAAACCATCCCGGAAATCAGAGACGCCCAGGCACCCGCCGTGGTTCCGAACCTGCCGTACAACCCGAAAATCATCACCGGTCCGCAGCCGCCCAGCCACATCATGGTCATCAAGGTGACGAACATGTTGATGTAGTCGAGCTGCGACATGAACACCGAGCCGAATACAAAAAACACGCCCACGCCGATCGACATCCAGCGCAGCAGCCAGATATGGCCCCGCGGCGTGAACCCCCGCTTGCGCAGCGGCAGGATGATGTCCTGGGCGATCGTCAGCGCGGCGCTGAAAATCCGGCTGGAGTCGGTCGAAATCATCGCCATGATCATCAACAGACAGAACAAACCGAGCATCACCGGAGGCAGCAGTTGGCGCATGGTTTCCGACATCATGGTCTGATGATACAACGCGCGGTACTGCTGGAATTTGACCGTGCCGTCGCTTTGGCCGTCTCCGGCCATCGCTTTGCGGGCAGCTTCCATGTAGGCCGTGTCCTGATTTTTCTGCTGGCTCATCGGGGCGTCGCGGCCAATGACATGATGCTGTTCCGAGACGGCGGTCAATTGCCGGGTGATCGCGGCGGTCTCTTCCGGAGCGCCGGCGTAGAGTTCGCTCACGATCCGGGCGGAAATCCGGTCGCGTACGGATTTGGCTTCCGGCGCGTAATTCCGGTGATTCATGACGACGATCACCGTTACCGTCACCAGCAGATAGAACAGCATCACGATCGCTCCGCGCCAGGTGCCGAGAATGCCGGCCATTTTCTGTTCGTGCGGGCTTTTGGCGGCGCCGGTCATGCCGGCTCCGATCCAGCTGGCGCGATGAAACACTGCGACCACGAACAGGAGTCCGATCATGAACAAATTGAAATCTCTCAAGTTTTTGATGTCGAATGGATTGAGGAAGCTCTCCCCGGCCACCCGGTCCGCCATCACCGGTATGATCTCGCCCGACCAGGAAAATTTGCACAGCACGAAAACGATCAGCAGCAGCAGCAGCGGATAACACAAAAATCCCTGAATCGAATCGCTGATCACCAACGCCAGCGTGCCCCCCATGCAGATGATGAAGACCGCAACGAAAAGGATGACGATAATGAGCAGAATGAAGGTGTCCAGCCGGAGTCCGAAGACATTGACGGCCGCCGGAAGGTCGAGGAAGTAGATGAAGAAGCGCGCCGCGATCGCCGGCATGATCATGTTGGCGAGCATCTCCGAAAGCGAGCGCAACGCCGCCGCGAACACCCGGAACGACCGGCTGTAACGCATCTCCAGGAACTGCCCCAGGCTCATCGCCTTGGTCGCGCGGAAACGGTAGGTACAGAACCCGGTCAACCCCATGACCATGCCCAGCGGCAGCATCATGTAGCTCCAGAAGCTGAGCGCGAATCCGATTTTGTACTGCACTTCGACATAAGCGACCAGTCCGATGATCGACAGCAGCGTGGCCACCTCGCCAATGGAAATGACGTACCGTCCGCAGATACGGCCGGCGGCCAGGAAGTCGGCCACGCCGCGGACGTAACGCTTGCAGTAACAGCTCACTCCGATGATTCCCAGAACGGGGATCAGCACGATCAACCAGTCGATCAGCGTCATGATCCAATAAATCCTTTCATTTACAGTATGTCACCGCCGATCAGGCGATCGTTTTTTCCGAAAATGGCACATCGAACCTTTGTCCGGGGCAAAAATGCGGGGGTCCCAATACCCCTCCCTCGAAAGCAGGCGAATCGCCGTATCAGAACGGATGCTTCCGCAGTTGGGCGACCATTTCTTCAAAATCGGTCTCCGCCACTCCCGCCACCCGGTCCGCCGCGCCGTATCCCATCAGAAAGCCGCCGTCGCGCTTGAGTACGCCGGAACAACTGAATAAACACGGGATGTTGAAATCGCCGCCCAACTCCCAATCGGCGTCGGCATAAAGCAAACGCCGCTCCGGCCTGGCGGCAATTTCCGGGTTGAGCGTGCCGTTTTCGCGGAGGATCATGAACGACTGGGTGTAGCCGACCGCGTCATCTTGTTTGCCGTGGTAAGGCAGCAGCCACTCCCCCGCCGAAAGTTCGAGCGGCGCGAAACTTGCGCCGATCCGGTTGGCTTCCCATTCGTACCGGGGGACCGCCAGCACCGTCAGTGTTGCGCCGCCGCGATAAAAATCCGCGAAGGAATCTCCCGCCGCCAGAAAAATGGAGGGGGCGGTCAGTTTTTTCCCGATTTCGTAACGCCACGGGTGTTTGGGACGGTGGACGCAGACGATTTTTTCGGCGTCGCCGATGCGCAGGCGGCGGGGAAAGAGCACCGCGTCGCGGTCGTCGCTGACGTCGGGCTGGTGAAGCGGCCCGACCAATTCAAAGGCGCTTTCGTATTCCCGCTTCGCCAGGGCCGCGAAATTGACGCGATAGAGCAAACTTACCGTGCTGTTCTCATGAACCGCCGTTCCGAAAAGCGGCTCCGACGCCCACCCGGGCAGGCATTGCAGCGGGTCGTCATGTTCCCAGTAGGGCCCCGGCGGGAACGCTCGGCAGGCCACGGAAAGGAAAAGTCCGTCCTCAAACTGAAACAGCCGGGGGTCCTCGATGCAGCCGTTGGCGTAATCGAACATCTTCCCGTCGCGGAAGGAGGCGGCGATGAAAGCATCCTTCCGGTATTCCAGGCGCGGCGCCATGGCCGGGCGCGACAAGTCGAATTCCCAGTTGGTCCCCCCGTCGAAGCTCTCGCCGAAGCCGAGGAAGATCGGATAAGGGAGCGGCTTGCCGGGCAGCCGGGCCTGCGGCCAGGGGCCGGTGGCCCGGAACAGCATGCAAAGGTGTTCCGGGTCGCCGGGATCGGCGGTGATCGCCGGATTCAGCACCATTTTTTCCGCCCAGGGGCAACCGGGAACGGGATCGAGGATTTTGCGTTTTCGAAAATTCATACTGCTTTTCCTTGCGGCCTCAGTCCCTGCTTAAGATATCCGAGCAGATGTCTTCGCCGCTGAAGCGGTATTTCCCGTTGCCGAGACTGACGGTTTTGCCGTTGGCCGAAGCGAATTCCCCCGGGAGGGTGAATTCCGCCTCGGAGGCGCCCGGGCCGATCGCGCTGACCAGAACTCTTTGGCGGCCTTTGCCGTCGTCGAATACCGCCCCGTAGACTTCGCCTTTGATGTTCTTTATTTCCAGCGGTCGGGCCGGGATGTCGGACATGATGAACGGCTCCAGCTCCCGCAGCGTCCGCGCCACGCGGCAGACCTGCGGCCAGCGGTCTTTGTATTGCCGCGGATCGGGTCCCTGGAGCAAATCGAAGTGCGAATACATGATGAACCCCTTCGATCCGAAAATCGCTTCCAGCAGAGACATGGACATGATTTCGTGTTCGGTCGGATAACGGAACTCTTCCAGGTAGACCTTCAGGTTTTTCACCGCGTTGGGGCGGTAGTTGCCGACGTTGAAAATCTGCGGAACCGTCCAGAGCGGCATGCCTCCGTGCGAATTTTTCAGGATTCTCTGCGCCGTGTTCATGAAACGCAGGATTTCCGCCTGGTTTTTGACCGATCCATTCCCGATCGGATAAGGGTCAACCCCCAGGATGTCATAGCCGGAGGCATAATATTGCAGATTTTCCTCCTGGAACAGCACGGAGAGAGTGGGGTGATCCGGATCCAGGCGATTGACCAGCCGGCGGCGCTCGATCAACGCATTGACCCGATTGGTCTGCAATTCATCGCAGATGTACCAAGCCAGGATTGACGGATGTTTTTTCCAGCGTTTGACAGTGGCTTCGACCACCTGGTC